>JAFZPY010000053.1 GCA_017552475.1 Bacteroidales bacterium
CTCCGAGTATGCCGACGGGAAGTGCCGGACCGTTGGTGATGTTTGCTCCGGTCACATTGAGGTCATGGCATTTGCCAACAACGGCGCCGAAGAGGCTCGTGGTGCCTGTGTAATTGGAGATGGTGTGGCCGTCGCCGTCGAAGTCGAACTTCTTGTAGGGCTCTGATTCGTTGACTGGCGTCCACTCGGTGACTCCGGTCATGTCTATGTCAGCGTCCATTTTGAAGTAGACCATGCTGCCTTCTATCAGCTTGCTGCCCATTGCTTTGAGATCGTCCACGGTGGAGATGACATGGGGATTGTTTTCAGTGCCGGGACCGTTGGGGTCGAAGTCGCTCTTTCTCAGAAGGACGTATGCCGCAAGTGTGTCGGCAATTTCCCAGTTGTCGGTGCCGATGGCTTTGTCGATGGTGAAGGGAAGGATATAGCTGACGCCGTCTTCAAGGCCGGAGGCACTGACTTTGAGGCGGGCCGTGGTGGATGCCTTGCCATAGCGGGGCATCATCACTTCGTTGGTCACGAATTCATAGGCTGAACCGGGGCACATCTGGTATGAGGTGCCTTTTTCCGCATTGTATGCCTCGACGCGGTCGGGGTCGGCCTTGAATGAAAAGGTCATGGTGACGTCGGCGACGTTGTCTCCGTGGGCGTAGGCCCTCAGGTTGTAGGTCTTGCTGGCGTCGGGTGCGATCTCGACCAAGGCTTTATCACCGGGGATATCGGCGTAGAATACGCCTCTCAGGGTGCCGGGAGCGTCTTCTTTGTCTTTGCAGGAAACGGCAATGAACGGGAGAGCTCCTATTATTATGTATTTAAGTATTTGTTTCATAGTGTTATTAATAGTTTAAGCCATCGTCCCAGCCGGGGTTCTGGGTGAGTGCGCCCTTGGTGAGGTTGCGCTCGTCGGTGGGAATAGGATAAAGGTAGTCGCGCTCTTCGTTCCAACGGCAGTTGTATTCCTTATAGGGGTTGACGTTGCCGGATTCGCCTGCGCTGAGGATGAAGTCCGAGCTGCCGACTTTGTACTGCACTGGAGCAGTGCTTGCAGGAGCGGTCTCGCCGGTGTAGAGGAGGATGTCGACGATGCCGTCGGAATTGAGGTCATATTCACCGGGACCGGGGAAGTACATGCCGTAGTACTGTTTTTCGAAGATCTTGCCTTCTTTCCAGCGAATGATGTCATAGTAGCGGAAGCCTTCCTGGGCAAGCTCTACGGCCCTTTCGCGGCGGATTTCGAGGATCACGCCCGTGTTGGCTCCGGTGACGTTGCGGTAGCCGCCCCAGGCTTCATTGGTGAGGAAGGGGTCAGGGTTGGCATTGGCGTCAGCCATATTGAGAGCGGGAAGGGCTACGCGGGCGCGGATGTGGTTGACGGAGAGGTCAAGGTCGCCCTGGGTGAGAGTGCTCGCTTCGGCTTTGGCTTCAGCGTAGTTGAGATATATTTCAGCTGCGCGGAAGATGATCAGGTCGACGTCGGAGCCATTGTAGGTATCGTTATCCAGGCCTGTGACATATTTGGTCGGGTGGTACCCTGTCATGCAGTAGAGGAAGTTGGGCGGGCAGGGAGTATTGTCGCCGAGACGGGTGTAGCCGGGGGTGCGGATGGACTGGGCGAGACGGGGATCGCGGTTCTGTGTCTCGGTGATGAAGTCCATTGTCTCCCAGCCGGGCTGGTCGGTAAAGCGGGTGCCGTCTGCCATGAGGTAGCTGGCTACGAGCTTGCGGGTCATGCCGTGACGGCCTCCTGTGGCCGAGTTGATCATGCCGTTGACATTGTGGGTGACGTTGTATTCCTTGTTGTAGTTGCGTGCAAGGATGACCTCGTCAGTGTTGTCTTTGGCATTCATGGTGGTGAAGAGGCTGTAGTAGGCCTTGTTGGCACCGCCTGCCGTGTGGATGGTGTAGCCGCTGGATGAGATGAATTCGGCAGAGACTTCGGCGCAGAGGTCGAGGTACCACTTGTAGTCGTGGGCGCCGGTGCCGTAGTCAAACTCTGAATGGTACTTGCGGAAGGTGCCTTCGAAGAGGAGGAAACGGGATTTCAGGGCCATGGCGGTCCATTTTGTGATCTCGTAGGCGCTCTTTTCGACGGGGAGATGTTCGATGGCGAAATCAATGTCTTCGATCATCTTGCCCATGATGAATTCCCGGCTGTCGCGGGGACGGTTGAGACCTTCATTGTCTGTGGAGCCGACAGGCTGGTCGTACCAGGGAACGTCGCCGAAGCGTTTTACTTTCTCAAAGTAGAAGTATGTGCGGAAGAAGCGTGCAAGGGCCTCGTAGCGGGTGCGGACTTCCGCGTCGGGACAGTTGGGAAGGTATTCGATAAGGGTGTTGACATTGCGGAGGGCACCCCAGCTCCAGCCGTTGCCGGAGGCTTCTACCTGACGGGTGCCTTTGAGCTCATCAGTGAGTCCCATCTGGATGTAGGTGTCCGCGTCTTCCATGTAAAGGGAGGAAGAGGGGAGCATCTCGTAGAGATTCATGCTGAACGCCTGAAGCTCTTTCTCATTCTTATAGAAGGTCTCCGGAGACATGCGGTCTTTGGGGACGACGTCTAGAAGGTCGTCGCAGCCGGCAAAGACAGCACCGGAGAGAATTGTCAGCAGTATGTATGATATCTTTTTCATAGTGTACTTTCTTTTAAAGTGTGATGTCTACGCCGAACATGATGGTCTTCTGCCAGGGGTAGATGCGGAGGTTGCCGTTGGTCTGGGCCATTTCCGGATCGATATATTTGGAATGGAGTCCGGGGCAGTAGTAGAAGAGGTTTTCACCGGTGAAGTAGACGCGGAGGCGCTCGATACCGGCTTTCTTGGATACTTTCTCGGGAATGGTGTAGCCGAAGGTGAGGTTTTTAAGACGCAGGTAACCGATGTTCTGGAGGTAGCGGTCGTTGATCTCGGTGAGCTCGCGGCCCGCTTTGACACCGGCTACGTATCCTCTCGGACGGGGGAAGTAGGCGTCAGGATTATCTTCTGTCCAGTACTCGTTCTGGAAATCCTTGGGAATGAAAGTACAGAAAGGACGGGCATAGAGGCTCCAGAACTGGCGTACCTCCATCTGGGGATACCAGTCCATGTGTCCGATGCCCTGGATGAAGACGGAGAGGTCGAAGCCGTTCCAAGAGGCGCCGAGGTTGACGCCGTAGTTGTAGCGGGGCTGGCTGTTGCCGATTACGCGATAGTCACCGCTGTTGCCCACGCGGCCTTCGCCCTGGTCGATCCTGCCGTTGCCGTCAAGGTCTGAGTACATGAGATCGCCGGCGCAGAGTCCGGGTGCTCCTGTGATGGGGTTAACAGTACCGGTGCTGGCGTTGATGATGCCGTTGACCTTGGACTGGTCTACAGTCCATGCGGCAGCTGCTTCATCTGAAGGGAAGAGGCCTTCGATATGATAGCCCCAGATCTCACCGTACTTCTGACCTACCCAGTAGTTCTTCGTGAAGAACTTGTCTCGATTGTTGAATCGTGTGATATGGGAGACATAGTCGCTCAGCATGACGCTGGCGCTGTAGTGGAAGGGCTTTCCGGCGAGTTTGAACGTGTCTTTCCAGCCGATGCTGAACTCATAACCTTTGGTCCTGAGGTCGGCGACGTTCTCTTTGGGAGCGGTGCTGTAGCCGTAAGTGGCGGGAAGGACTTCACCGGCGGTGAGCATGTCCTTGGTGTCGCGGATGTAGGCTTCACCGGAGAAGTCGAGACGGCCCTTGAGGAAGGTCATGTCAAGACCGATGTTCTTCTGGATAGAACGTTCCCATGTCAGACCTGATGATACAGGTGCAGAGATGGTGGCAAGGGAAGGACGGGGACCTCCGAGAAGGTATGATGATGTGGAGGCTGTGGAGATGGTGCGGATCGCGGGGTAGTAGTCGCTCATCTGCTGGTTGCCGAGCTGGCCGAAGGAACCGCGTACTTTGAGATTGTCCCACCATGTCCTGAGAGGTGCGAAGAAAGGTTCTTCACTGACTCTCCAACCAAGGGATACGGAAGGGGAGAATACCCAGCGGCTTCCTCTGAGGAAGCGGGATGAACCGTCGTAGCGGCCGTTCATTTCGAGCAGGTATTTACCCTTGTAGTCATAGTTGATTCGTGTGAAGTAGCCGGCTGTCCTGATTTCATTCTGGCCTCCGGCAACTTCCATCCTCTTTTCGCCTTCTTCGTCAACGCCTGTGAGATTGAGGTCGTCGAGATCGTAGGAGTAGAGGTTGTAGCCGATGGCGTCGATGTCTTTGTAGTGACGGGCCTCGTAGTTGACACCGGCCATGACCTTGAGGTTGTGGATGTCATTCCAGCTGTGGTCATAGGTACCGTACAGGTTGTAGGTCTTATGGGTGTTGGAATTGACCGTCTCGGTCAGTTTGTTTTCAAAGGCCGAGCCGGTGGAGATTGTCTCTATCACTCCGGGATATTGTGAGTATTCACCGGGCATCGTGCGGTTGGTGTACCTGGTGAAGTGAAGGGCATAGGTGAAGTCTCCCTTGATGGTCAGGCCCTTGAACGGGGTGATGGTGACGTCGAAGGTGTTGCTGATGTTGTCGACCTTGTCAGTGTTGCCGTCGCCGTTGGTGAGGGCCATCATGAGACCGTCCATGAGGACGTTGCCGTTGTATCTGGTCCTGTAGAGATTGGTGTTGTCGGGGTTGTAGGCAGGGTAGCTCGCGGGCGCGTGGGCGGAGGCTCCGTAGAGGGAGTTGTTGATGCCGCCTTGGCCGGGGTAGAAGTAGGAGCTGTTGAAGTAGCTGAGGTTGTTGCCGATACGGAGCCAGTCAGTCACGTCGAAGCCGACTTTGACGCGCAGGTTGTAGCGGTCATAGACGTCGGGTTTCATTTTGAACATACCCTGTTCGGAGGAGTAGCCTCCGGAGATGAGGTAGTTGGCGTGTTTAGTGGCGCCGCTGGCTGTGATGGTGTGGCTGGTGGTGGGTTTGATGTCGTTGTAGAGAGTATGCCACCAGTCGGTGTTGGCGTAGTAGTTATAGATGTCTTTGCCTGACTGGTCCTGGCTGATGACAACCCATGGACGTGAGGGGTCTTCGACTTTGTCGTTGCGGCGTTCCCAGAGCTCTGTCATGTCGGTGTCGCTGTAGTTGTAGAGATTTTCACCGCTGTAGGCTCTGAGGAAGAGGTTGCTCAGGTAGACGGAGTAGTAGCCGCGTGTCTCCCAGTCTGTGGATGCCGTGGGGGCAGTGAAGCCGTAGCGGCCGCTGTAGGTCACCGTGGCTTTGCCGTCTTTGTCGGAGCTGCCGTTCTTGGTGGTGACGAGGATCACACCAGCTGAACCTTTGGCACCGTAGATGGCTGCGGCGGCTGCGTCTTTGATGACGGATACGCTTTCGACGTCGGCGGGGTTGATGTATTGGAGGTTGCCCTCGACTCCGTCAATGAGGACGAGCGGGTTGCCGCCGTTGATGGAGTTGCGGCCGCGGATATTGAGCGAGGCTGCCTGTCCGGGACGGCCGGAGGATGAGGTGACGTTGAGTCCGGGGACTGAACCCTGGAGCATGTGGGCGACGTCGAGTGCCGAACGGTCTTTTAGGTTTTCGGCTTTGACTACTGATACGGCGCCGGTGAGGTTGGCTTTCTTGATAGTACCGTAGCCGACTACGACAGCATCCTCAAGCATCTCGCTGTCGTCGGCGAGCTGGATGTTGATGACTGAGGAGCGTCCGACGACGGCCTCTACATCCTGATAGCCGAGGGAGGAGAAGAGAAGGGTCTCACCGGGTTTGGCATCGATGGTGTAATTGCCGTCGAAGTCGGTGGATGTGCCCCTAGTGGTGCCTTTGATGAAGACACCGGCTCCGGGAACGGGCTCGCCGGATGCGTCAGTGACCTTGCCGCGTATGCCGTTGGTCCGGGCATTTTTGGCATCGGCCTTGGAGAGAATGATCATCTTTCCGCTGATTGAGACTGTAATGTCTTTACCGAGAATGGCTTGGAGCGCCTTTTCTACGGGGACGTCGTTGAATTCCCCTTTGACGGTCGCTTTTTCATCCACTTCGTCGGAACGGTAGAAAATGGAGAGCCCCGTCTGGGCCTCGATTTCCTTGAATACCGTCTTCGTGTCCTGCCCTGTCCACTTGCCGGTGATGTTTTGTGCGCCGGCGGTGAAGCATGCAAGCAAAACGAGGAGAACGGATACTCCGGTTTTGGTTAGCAGTTTCATGAAATAGTGTGTTTTTAAAAGTTAAGTGTAATGTTTTTGTTTTATTGTTTAATATATATGTCTGTGCCTTCGATTCTGGTGTGTACCGGTATGAGTCGCTCCAGGGCCGAGAGGATTTCGGGGAGTGTCTCGTTGTTCTGGAGTGAGATGGAGAATCTGTAGTCAAGCGGCCTGGCGGTGTCGAAGTGGAAACGTACCGCATAGGCGCGTGAAAGTTTTTCGGTCAGTTCGTAAAGTGTGATGTTGTTGTAGATGAAGCGGCTTTCGGTCCATGCGCAGGCGTCCTGCGGGCTCTCCGTGGTGCGTGAGAAGCTTCTGGCGAGGATGTCGTAATTGGCGGACTGCCCTTTGTAGAGGTCGATGCTGGAGGTGCCGTGGGAGAGGACGACGTGGCCTTCGATGACACTGGCCGAGACGAAGCGCTCGCCGGGATAGGAACTGACGTTGAACTGGGTGCCTTTAACCTGAACTGTGACGTCGCCGCAGAGGACGTTGAATGGCCGGGATTCGTCATGGGTGACGTCGAAGTAGCCTTCGCCCTCGAGGTGGACGATACGGGCCTTGCGGTTGAAAGATGTCTGCATGCTCAGTTTTGAGCCGGAGTTGAGCCAGACTACGGAGCTGTCGGGGAGAGTGACGCGGCATTTTTCGCCCGCAGGAGCTTCCATCGCATACCATTGTTGCTCCGGCTCGGGCTTTAGCGTGAAGATGGAGATGACGACGGCCGCGATAGCTGCAGCTATGGCGTAGGGCCAGCGGGGAGTGCGTTTTTTCAGGCGAAGTTCTCCTTCTTCGAGGGCCTCGCGAACTGCAATACGGCCCATCATTTTGCTCCATTTTTCATCAGTGTCGGTGTCCTCAGTGGATTTCCACTCTTCTTCCCATTCGTGGAGCATTTTGAGATTTTGCCCGTCTTCTTTGACCCAGGCGTATAATTCTTTTTCTTCCAGGGATGTGATTTCTCCCCGGAAGTATCTAATTGCTAGTTCTTTATGCTGATTCACGAGTGTGCGCGCTATTGGTTATTACCCATATATAACAATTATGGGTGCGAAAAACCAACCTCGCCCGGGGAAAATTTTCAGAACCCGGGATATATGTCGAGACCTGCGAAATGTCTGCTGAATATACCGAGCGCACGCGCAATATGTTTCTCAACATTTTGCGTAGATGTGTCAATCCTCTCTGCTATCTCGCGGATTGTAAGCCCTTCGAAGCGGCTCATATAGAATACTTCGCGGCACTTGGACGGAAGCTTTTCCATTACCCGGTCAATTTCCTTGCGGAGCTCTTCAAACATAAGGGCATCTTCAGGGGTGCCGGTGTCAACAGGAGAGAACGGAGTCCCGGTCTCGACGAGAATGCGATGCTTGCGGTAATTGATACATGAATTCCGGACCATGACGAAGAGCAGGGCGCCGGGAGAGACGTTTTTTAACGTGAAGCGCTTTTCATACAGTTTCACGAAGCATTCCTGGACCATGTCCTCGGCAATGCCCATGTCGCCCACGAAGCGGAAAGCGTAGTTCCGGAGTCGCGGGTAGTATTGTCTGAAAAGCGCTTCAACGTCCATTATTCTGCGGGAGAGAATTCCTCCTTGCCAACGCCGCAGACCGGGCAGTGCCAGTCGTCGGGAAGTTCTTCGAAGGGTGTTCCAGGGGCAATGCCGCTGTCGGGATCGCCGGCTGCCGGATCATATACATATCCGCAGACGCTGCAAACATACTTTTTCATAATCTTTAGATGTTTTGAATTGGTTGTTGTGCTATTTTCACTGTTTCAGTGGTGTACAAATGTAGTCAAAAAAAATTAATTACAGCATACTCGCGGGAAGTCCATGGCTGCTTTTCACTTCGTTCATGACAAACCAGCTCTGGACCGATCCCAGGCTCTCGATGGTGCCGAGGGTATTGATAAGGAAGTCATTGTAGTAGTGCATGTCCGGTGCGTAGATTTTCAATAAATAGTCAAAGTCACCGGAGATATTGTAACATTCTGCCACTTCGGGAATGTCTTTTATGCGCTCCACGAAGTCATGCGCGATGTCGCGGCCCATCCTGCGCAGTCGGACACTGCAATAAACAACGAATCCGCGGCCCAGACGGGCCGGGTTCAAAACAGCTGTGTACTTCTGTATATAACCCTCTTTCTCCAGCCTGTGCATGCGGTCGAAGACAGGTGTGGTGGAGAGATGCACCTTCATGGCAAGTTCTTTCACCGTGATCCGGGCATTTTCCTGGAGATACTTGAGGATAAGGATGTCTGTTTTGTCAAGAATGTCAGCCATATGTTTTTTCTGTGTTTGTGCGTTATATCGGGCTTCTGTAGGAAATATTTCTGCAAATATAGTAAAATTCAGAGATAAAAAGGCATTTTCTTCAAATCCTTGTTCGATTCAACTATGCGCCATAACTTTGCAACAACAAAAACAAAAAAACAATGAGCACACGTAAACTTCACTTCGAAACCCTCCAGCTCCACGTCGGACAAGAACACGCAGACCCCGCATCAGATGCAAGGGCAGTCCCCATATATCAGACAAGCTCCTATGTATTCCGCAATTCGGAACATGCCGCAGCCCGTTTCGGACTTGCCGACCCCGGCAACATCTACAGCCGGCTGACCAACTCCACCCAGGATGTATTCGAACAGCGCATCGCCGCCCTCGAAGGGGGAGTGGGAGCCCTCGCAGTCGCCTCCGGAGCGGCCGCCATCACCTATTCAATACTCAACATCACCCGCGCCGGCGACCATATCGTCTCCTCCAAAAACATCTACGGCGGCACTTACGACCTGCTTCAGCACACCCTCGTGCCCTACGGCATCACTACCACTTTCGTCGATCCCGCCGACCTTTCCAACTTTGAAAATGCAATAAAACCCAACACCAAGGCCCTTTTCATCGAATCCTTCGGCAATCCAAACTCCAACCTCATCGACATCGAAGCGGTCGCTGCCATCGCACACAGGCACAACATCCCGCTGATCATTGACAATACCTTTGCGACACCTTATCTTTTAAGACCGATCGAATACGGCGCCGACATCGTCGTCCACTCTGCAACTAAATTCATCGGCGGTCACGGCACGGCCATCGGCGGCGTCATCGTCGACTCCGGGAAATTCGACTGGAAAGCCTCCGGCAAATTCCCTCAGTTCACCGAACCCGACTACAGCTATCACGGTATAGTCTTCGCCGACGCCGTAGGAGCCGTCGCCTACATCACCCGCGCCCGTGCAATACTCCTTCGTGATACCGGCTCCACACTCTCTCCCGTCAGCGCATTTATCTTCCTACAGGGCCTCGAGACCCTTTCTCTGCGTGTCGAAAGGCATGTCTCCAATGCCCTCAAAGTCGTGGATTTCCTGTCCAAACACCCCAAAGTGGCCAAAGTCAACCATCCAGCCCTCCCGACCCATCCGGATCATGAGCGATACAAACGCTATTTCCCTAATGGCGGCGGCTCAATATTCACCTTTGAAATCAAAGGCGGCAGAGAAGAGGCTTTTCGTTTCATCGACTCTCTTGAACTGTTCTCCCTTCTTGCCAATGTCGCCGACGTCAAGTCACTCGTCATCCATCCGGCAACGACGACGCACTCACAACTCACCGAAGCCGAACTCACCGACCAGGGCATCTATCAAAGCACAATCCGTCTCTCAATAGGAACGGAACATATAGATGACCTCATAGCTGACCTCGGCCAGGCACTTGACAGAATCTAGAAGTCTATTTCAACAGGCTCGGAGGTGAAGGAACTGATGGTCGCTTTGGCATCAGTCAGGAAAAAGACGGCAGTGTTGTCGTCTTTTTCGTCGTACATGGAACGAAGGCTGGGATTGGCATCAAGCATCGCTTTTTTGATCTCCATGCGGGGGTCTTCGACGAGGGTGGCGGTAATCCTTAGCCAGCTCTGGCCGTCATAGGCGCAGATGGCGACCTTGGGATTGGCTGCTATCTGTTTGGCGACATTCTTGACGTGGCCGGTCTGGATGTAGAGCCTGCCTTCAATAATCTCGGCGGTGCCGAAAGGACGGACCTGAGGCTGGTCGCCGTCGACCGTGGCGAGGAAATAGTATCCTGTCTTATGCAGGAAATCATATACTCTTTGCATGTTTTCAATATTGTTTTGCGCTTGTGCGCAGGTGAATAACGCAAGTGATGCGGCAATCAGTAAGATGAGGCGTTTCATGTTTCCTGAGAGTTTTATTTTTCAAATATAGCTATTATTTTCTTCATTCCCTATATGATGGGGGAATGACGGCGGTGCGACGTGATTTCCGTCAAATTTTTTTCATTTTTTCTTCATGTCGTTTGCGATATAAAAATAAAAGTCGTATATTTGCATCGTGAACGATATAATTAACGTGTAAAAACAGAGAATTATGAACAAGAACAAATCCATTCAGGTACTTCAGGCCTATGCTACAGGCCTAGCAGCTCAATCACTCCAGCACAAGGTGCAGGGTAAGATATTCGCCGATCAGGGCTTCTCCAAGCTCGGTGAGAAATATGCTGAACACGCAGCTGAAGAAATGGGCTGGGTAGACCAGTTCGTCGAACGAATCCTCGATCTCGGAGGCTCTCCCAAGGTGGAGGCTGCTCCGGCAATGCCCGTTTTCACTGATCCTGTTGAGTATATTAAGTCTGATCTCAAGATTTCCCATGAACAGGTGCCTATCCTTCAGGAGACTGTGGCCGGACTTGTCGACGATTTCAAGACTTACGACATCCTCAAGGCCTATGCTCTTGATGAAGAGGAGGATATGCTCTGGAGTGAGACCCAGCTCGATCTCATCGAAAAGATTGGTCTTCAGAACTGGCTTGTAAAACAGCTTTAATATGATTGGAAATACAATAATGGCTCTCGGCGTCCTGCTGGGCGTCATTTCATGCAACGCAAAGAATATGAATACAATATATAATCTGCAGGCGACTTCAAACAAAGGTGAAGTTGTCAACCTTTCCGACTATAAGGGGAAAGTTCTTTTGATTGTCAATACCGCTTCCAAATGCGGGTTTACGCCTCAATATGACGGCCTCGAGGAACTTTATCAGAAATACAAGGACCAGGGACTTGTAATCCTGGGTTTCCCTTGCGACCAGTTCGGCAATCAAGAGCCGGGTTCCAATGAGGAAATAGAGGAATTCTGCCGTCTTAATCATGGCGTCACTTTCCCTCTGATGGCCAAATCCGATGTGAATGGTGTTGATGAGAATCCGGTATTTACTTATCTCAAATCAGCCGCACCCACTGAAGAATACAAGGGACTCAAGGCAAAGGCTACACACAAACTGCTGAAAGGCTTGAGCAAGAGCGCGGAGAAGGATAGCGACATTCTTTGGAATTTCACGAAATTCCTTATCAGCAGGGACGGAAGCATTGTCAAGCGCTATGCTCCCACGACTGAACCGGTTGATTTTGAGGGTGATATTAAAGCAATGCTATAATGAAAGAACAGTTCAGGCTTGATAATCAGCTATGTTTCAGGCTATATACAGCCTCTCGTCTCTTGACGCAGGCTTATAATCCGCTATTATCCGGACATGGCCTCACATATCCGCAGTACCTTGTGCTGCTGGTGTTGTGGGAGAAGGATTCACAGCCTGTCAATGACATAGCAAAGCGACTGTTGCTTGAAACAAATACAGTCACGCCACTGTTAAAGCGCATGGAGGCTGAAGGAATTCTTACACGTACGCAGGGTAAGAAAGATGCGAGGCAGATGATTGTGACTCTCACCAAGAAGGGACGTGATCTGCAAGATGAGCTTGCCTGCGTTCCCGAGACCGTCGGAAGTGCAGTCATGTGCAAGAGCGTCAATCGCGATACAGTCCCGGCCCTTTTTGAAACGCTGGACGGATTGATTAAACAGTTATCTCAGCGATGAACGTACTGCTCTCAAAAATGCTTTCACAGGCCGACCCGTCCCAGGTGGACGGGCTGGCCCGTTTTTTCAAAACGGCACCGGGCCAGTATGGTGAAGGAGACAGGTTTCTCGGCATCAAGGTGCCGGTGACACGCAGCGTGGTGAGTGAGTGCTGGCGGGAGGTGGGCTTCCGGGAATTGGATGAGTGTCTCGGAAGTGAGTATCATGAGATACGGCTGGCCGCCCTGCTGGCCCTTGTTGAGATTTACCACGGCAGCAAGAGACTGCCGGACATGCAAAGAGAGTGTGTCGAATTCTATCTGGCGCATACGGACAGGATAAACAACTGGGATCTGGTGGATTTATCCTGCTATAAACTACTGGGGGAGTGGCTGCTGGACAAAGACAGAGCTCTGCTTTATGACCTCGCGAGGGAAGGTAAAAATATCTGGGAACAGCGCATCGGCATTGTGACCACGATGACATTTATCCGTCACGGTCAGCTGGATGACACGTTTGCTATTGCAGACATTCTCCTGCATCACCCGCATGACCTTATCCATAAGGCTGTCGGATGGCTTCTTCGCGAAGCCGGTAAGCGCGACAAGGCAGCCCTCGTCGCTTACCTTCGTCCTCGCTCCGGTTCAATGCCCCGGACAATGCTTCGCTATGCGATTGAAAAATTTCCTGAGGCGGAGAGGAAGAGTTTCCTGTAGGCCTCGGCCTTTTTGTCAAGGGGGAGCGGATATGCGCGGGATGTTGACGGCATCCTCCAGAAATGCATCTTCCGCTGTCCGATTGTCAGCTCTGCGGAGCCGCCGACCGGCGGCTCTTCGCATGAATAAGTGTCTATAATTACATCGGTGGCTTTCTGACCGGTGGTCACGATTGTATCACAAAGCGGGATTCTCTCCAGAAGGGCCTGTAAATCCGTCGGCCTGACTACCTCCAGGAACTTGTCGGAAGCATTGTCTTTGAGCCGTCTGACCTCGCATGCGGTATCATACAGGGCTATGCCTTTCTCTTTGCAGAAAGCCTCTATCCCTGCCTGGTCGAAACGCTTCTGCCCGGGCACTACGAAATACTCCCTGTCTTCGTAGAATATCAATCCCATCAGTCTCCAGAAATCATTGATCCAGTTAGGGTAGTAGAACGGCATGCTCCACCTCTTTTCCTGTGGCGGGAAGCTGCCAAGGAAAAGTATCGTGGCATTTTGTGGAAGGAATGGTTCAAATGGATGTAACTCTGTATGCATAGAGCGTTTTTATCAGCTTGTTAATGATACAAATCTAATAAAAATGTGTAAATTAGCACGACCATTTAATAACACATACAGACACATTATGAAAAGAGTTATTTTGTTCATTCTGGCTGCGGCCGTACTTGCCGGCTGCAGCAACAGCGGAGAACTCGTCTCGATGGGATTTACCGATACCGGGTGCGCTCGTAATACTACTAAAGCTGATGGCTTGTATGGTGAGCCCACCAGGCTGATTCTTAAACACGTTAAAGGAGGCCTTCAGGTTACCATCACAAATGAGACGATGAATTGTTCCATTACAGAAGGTGGACTTGTCAATGATGTCACTATCAAAGATAATATTATCAACTACCGTGTCTATGAAAAATTAGGATGTATAACGAATTGTTTATGTCCGGTAGAAAAGATGTCTTCCGTGGTGAGCGGACTTCAACTTGGTAAGGAATATACATTCAATTATAATCATCGGGCCTCTGTTACATTTGTTTACAGCAGCAGCTTGTTCCTGGTACACGAGATTGAGTAGCCGTTATGAAGAGGTTTTTTACGACGCTTATCGTTTTGATGGCAATTTCGGTGATGGTATTTGCCGGGGAAGGCAAGAGTCTGCATCAACTGCAGCAGGAGTTCGTTGATCTCAGGTTCGGGATGTTTGTTCATTTCGGCCTGCCGACATTCCAGGAGGCAGACTGGACAGATCCTGATCTGGACGCAAGCGTGTTCAATCCGACAAGACTTGACACCAGACAGTGGGTCGAGACCGCCCGCAGTGCCGGATGCAAGTTTATCTGCGTGAGCGTAAAACATCATGCCGGCTTCTGTATGTGGGACACTGCCACGACCGATTACAGTGTGATGAATACGCCTTTAGGACGTGACGTACTTAAAGAACTGACGGATGCTCTGCGAGATGCCGGGATGCAGGTGATGTTCCATTTCTCAATATTGGATACTCACCACAGGATCCGTGCGACGCAGCCGTTTACTCCTGAGAAGACGGAATTTATCAAGTCGCAGCTGCGTGAGCTTCTCACTGGCTACGGGCCGGTGAATACCATTATGTTTGACGGCTGGGATGCACCGTGGGGCAGGATTTCTTATTCTGATGTTTCTTTTCCGGAGATATATTCTTATGTGAAGAGCCTGCAGCCGGAATGCCTGGTGATGGACCTTAATGGGGCGAAATACCCCAAGGAGGCGTTGTTTTATTCAGAAATCAGCTGCTACGAACAGGGCGCCGGGCAGAAGATTTCAGCAGAAGACAACCGCCTGCCCGCGATGTCATGCTATCCTCTTCAGCGCACTTGGTTCTGGAAAGAGTCTTTCCCTGCAGATGAGCTGAAAGATGTTGATAAAATAGTTGCGGATAATATAATTCCTTACAACAACGCATATTGCACATATATCCTGAATGCCGCGCCCAACCGCGAAGGGCTTATTGATCCTAATGCCGTGGAAGCGATGAGAAGAATTGGCCGGATTTGGAAAAATACTGGACATATCGTCGATATCCCGGACGCACCGGAGCCAATCATTGACATAAATATTGCCATCGGGCGCAGTTGCGATTCGTCATGGTCTGATGATGCGGATATTATGGATTTCGCCAATGATGACAACTTCCGCACCTGCTGGGTTTCAAGTCCTAAGGTGGCAAATCCCTGGTGGAAGGTGGAGCTTGACAGGAAAACCGCCGTAGGGATGATTGTCGTCACGGAAGGGGAGGGGAGCAAGATGTCCGGTTATACCGTGGAAGTGCTGAATGATGGTGTTTGGCGCTCTGTTGTTTCATATGTTGTTTCACCACCTGAGCTCGGTAGAGTGCATATTTGTCGCTTCGAGCCGGTGGGTGCGGATGCTGTCAGATTGCGCTTCAGTGCTGTGGATAATATTTTATCTGTCGCCGAGATAGGGGTGTATTAGCCTATATGTGGAGATCATGTCCTTATAGTCTGACTTCTGACGCCATAGCGAATCAGGAAGACTGACGGGGACAGTGGAGAAGGAATCCTCCACCATGCCCGGTTTGGTACACCATAGGTATTCGAAGGTCGGTTCAAGCAGACGCGGCTCATTGTGCCGTTCCAGAACAATCCGAAGTGTCACTGCCAGCTCAAGCCGTGTGTTAAGGTCCATCTGGTTTGAAAGGGCGTTGCCAAGCGAATAGATGACAGGGACGCCGTCAATATATTGCACATCCTGAATCACGTGAGGATGGGTGCCAATTATCACGTCTGCACCATTCTCCACAAGCCAGCGGGCCATCTCTTCCTGCTCATGGTTATGGTGAAGCTTGTACTCTATGCCCCAATGCGGAAAGACCATCATCAGATCGGCTTCCCGCGCACGACGCAGTATCGGAAGGATGTCGTCCTTCTGCATGTAGTGGACCTTGGGCCACTCGGTCCTGGGCGCAGCATTGGTTCCGTAGGTGAAATTGACTAAGGCGATCTTGATTCCCTTTACTTGAATTATCAGGGGATTAAGGAGGGTGTCAACGGCCGGATTAAGTGATATGCCGGTATAGATAAGTTCTTTTTCTTCAAGAACATCAATTGTGCGTCTGAGGCCGGCCGGTCCTTTATCAAGGATATGATTGTTCGCTGTCAGGAATACGTCAAAACCGATATCAGAAAGATACTGCGCATACTCGTCCGGACCGGAAAAGGCAGGATAGCCGGTGTGAGGCTTGCCGGCAAGGGGAAATTCCATGTTGCCGACCGCAAGATCGGCACTTCCTATTCTATCCGCTATATGTTTGAAGAACGTGGAATATCCATGTATTTTGGCGCTTTCGGATACTGGCTGGTGTGTCATGATATCACCCACAATGTAGATTGACACAGTATCCGGCTGCAATGACAGCAGGTTAAGATTTATAGGGAAAAATGATTCCATTGACCGCTGGGCAGCGGCCGTCCAAGTCAGAGCCGCCATGAGGGCTCCTGTCAATATCCATTTTTTCATCAGCACGAATATACGGAAAAGCAGCGGATAATAAAAGGGATTCGCCCCTTTTGTGAGCACAAAAGAGACAAGGGTCTCCTTGTAATTATTGTCTATATTTGAAAAAATTTAAATAAAGGAAAACAATGAGGCAGAGTCAACTTATTTTTTTGACAACTATGCAGCTGGAAACAGCATATGAGAAATATTTCCCGGATTTGAAGCGGATGGCAACCGATGCTACCGACAGCGCCGCCTTCAAGTCGGCATTTGCCGGTTGGCTTGCCAATATGGATGAGGGTGAAGCCAAAGACTTTTTTTGCTCTTTGGTGGAAAATGAAGGGAAAACCATACGTGAGTGGTCCCGCGATGAGGAAATGACACTTTGTACGCTGGATTATCTTCGCAAGTTTTTGCGTCACGAGGCTGATCCGGCATTGGGGAATGACCTATATAAAGACCTTTTCGTTCAACTCCAGCGCTTGAAAGGCACTGTTCACCCCGCGCCATCGGAGAGGAGGATCAGACAACATATTGACCGCTGGCAATCCGGACTTGATGACTCCGTGATCAAGGTACGTGATGAGAATCGTGAGCGCATGCTCCATCTCCTGATAGAGAGGGTGGAGCTTGCTCATTCTTCACGATATTCTTTCAAGGAGGGAATGTCATATGAGGAGAAGTACGAGCAGGTGACAACCTGGTGGGACGACGACCGTTTCCAGCTCAGGATGGCACTGAAAACCCCGAAGGAAATCAATCTTTTTTTGCGTGGTTCGCTCTCTTCGGAGACAATGTTCCTGCTCCGTAGTGCCAGGAAAAAGGGGATCCCTTTCTTCGTGACACCGTATTATCTGTCTTTATTGGACCCTCTGGGCCGATATGACGACTCGGAAATAAGAAGCTACATTTTCTATTCTCCTGAACTCGTTAAGAATTTCGGAAATATCCGGGCATGGGAACGGGAAGATACGGTAGTGGCAGGTCGCCCGAACGCTGCGGGATGGTTTGTCCCTGAGGGTGAAAACATACACCGCCGCTATCCTGAGGTCGCCATTCTTATTCCCGATACTATGGGACGGGCCTGTGGCGGATTATGCGCTTCATGTCAGCGAATGTATGGCTTTCAGAGCCAGCGCCTTAACTTTGATTTATCACAGCTGAAGCCACGTGATTCATGGCCTAAGAAATTATCGCGGCTGATGCAGTATTTTGAGGATGACCCCCTTTTGCGGGATATCCTGATTACTGGCGGGGATGCGCTGATGAGTCGGAATAAGACTTTGAAAAGTATTCTGGATGCCGTCTATCAGATGGCTGCCCGTAAGCATAGAGCCAATGCTTCCAGACCTGACGGAGAGAAACTTTCGGAATTGCAGCGCGTCCGGCTTGGAACACGCCTGCCGGCTTATCTGCCAATGCGTATTGATGATGAATTGGTGGAGATTCTACGTGATTTCAGAGAGAAAGCATCATCAATGGGAGTACGTCAGTTTATTATCCAGACGCATTTCCAATCACCCCTGGAGGTCACTCCGGAGGCAGAGCAGGCAGTCAGCAAATTGCTTTCAGCCGGGTGGATTGTTGACAATCAACTGGTCTTTAATGTGGCAGCCTCTCGCAGGGGACATACGATGAAATTGCGCGAGGTACTTGGCCGGATTGGCGTGCTTGGCTATTATACATTCACCGTGAAAGGTTTTGATGAAAATAGTGCTGTATTTGCTCCTAATGCGCGCTCTGTCCAGGAGTGTACTGAAGAGAAAAGGTATTCAGTCCTTTCAGATACGGAGGCTGAAATACTTGCGTCATCCATTGAAAGAGCTCCGAATCCCGGAGCTGCCCTGCGCAGCTATCTCCAGACGCACAGGCTCTCTTCTGTGGCCACAGACCGTAATGTCTTGAATTTACCGGCTATAGGGAAGAGCATGACTTTCCAACTGATCGGTTTTACCGCCGACGGGCATCGCATCCTTCGGTTTGACCACGACTCGACACGACTACACAGTCCGGTCATTAATAGCATGGGTAAGGTGGACATTGTGGAGAGCCGGTCCATAGCCTCATACCTGCGTCAATTGGAGAAAATGGGTGAAGATCCGGAGGACTATGCCACGGTGTGGTACTACACTCATAGTCAGACAGAACCCCGCTTCCCGCTTTACCGTTATCCGGCATATCCTTTCCAGGCGAAGCCCTTTGAAGAGTTGCTGCTTGCTGCTCCTATTTCAGGGCAGATGCCTGCTTTTTCAAAACACGCTCAGCCAGACGCATTGCAATAATAGCGACAGGAATGGTCAGGGCTAACACTCCTATCAATACAGGAATATTACTGATGACAGGAATCATTAACTGATCATATCCAGCCGGCATTTCTTCTACCGCTGCGGCAAGTGCGTCATCCGTGGCTGTCCACCAATGGGCCGTATATGCGAAAAAAGAGAATGCGAATGGAATAAAACTCCAGCGGGTGCCTTTGATTGAGTCATAGCCGCCCAATCTTCTGATTATTTCAGCCAATGACGTCAAAATTACAGTCGCAATAATGTAGGTAAGATCGGCCTCGCCTGTCGCCAGAAACAGTATCAGTATGAAACCGTTCAGGAGCGCTGCCGCACCAAAACTGCGGATAATAGTGTTGCTGTAAAGATAAATGGGCGCAAATAACAACGGCAGTATTGCACCGGCATAAGCATAGCACGCCGGATGAATGATGCCGCTTGAAGCGCCGAGGATAAAGGAGACAAGATAGGCGACAGCTATCAATGCGATTCTGAATATGTTTTTCATATCTTTTATTGGTTTTGTCTAACGGATACAAAGATATGGTATCAATATGACACTCGAAATCGCTAAAAATAGGGATTATTATATGACCACAACGCAATCCGATTGAAAGAAAAAATCGTACATTTGCATATATGCAAGAATACTTGTTTTCATTATTGAATGTTGTCTGCGAGATGGCCCCATATCTGCTGCTGGGCTTTCTTATCGCTGGCATACTGCACGTTTTCGTGCCGCAGGGATTCTATCGGAAGTATCTTTCAATGGACAACAAGTGGGCTGTCCTGTGGGCGGCCTTGCTGGGCATTCCGCTTCCTTTGTGCTCCTGCGGGGTTATTCCCACGGCCATCGGACTGCGAAACGAGAAGGCCTCAAAAGGGGCGACAGCGTCCTTCCTGATAGCTACGCCGCAAACGGGGATTGATTCCATTCTGGCCACGTTCTCACTTATGGGACTGGGCTTTGCCATTATCCGGCCTGTCGCGGCGCTCGTCACAGGTGTTTGCGGAGGCCTTTTGGTGAACCGGCTGGTTCCGGAAGATGATGCCGTCATGTCATCAGGAGCCTCTTGCAACGTTGAGCGGGGAAACAGGATATGGCGGGTGTTGAAATACGCCTGCTTCAAGATGATTCAGGACATCGGCGGACGTCTTGTCATAGGTCTGCTGGTGGCGGCACTGATCCAGGTGGCCATCCCGGACGAGTTCTTCCTGCATTTCGGCAAGCAACCGCTGCTTCAGATGCTGGTGATTCTGATTGTGGCCGTGCCGATGTATATCTGCTCCACCGGTAGCATCCCTGTAGCGGCTGCGCTGATTATGAAGGGTTTGTCTCCGGGCGCCGCGCTGGTGATGCTGATGGCCGGACCGGCAGTGAACCTGGCCTCCATTCTGGTGGTCAGAAAGGCTATGGGAAGGCGGTTTACGTTGATTTACCTGCTGGTCATTGTCGGTTTTTCTATTCTCTTTGGACTGCTGGTCAATGGCATCGGAATAACTGTAAAGCCTATGGCTGCCGTAGACTCCTGCTGTGCGTCGGAGGCGATGATGCCCGGCGCGTTCAAGCTCATTTGTGCCATTGTATTAACACTCTTGATAATATTCGCTCTCACAATGAAACTGTTCGATCGCTTCATCCACAAGGCCGCTGATCCTGATTCGGCCGTCTATACTGTTGAAGGTATGCACTGCAGCCACTGCGAGGCTGCCGTATGCCGCGCCGTGGAGGATATCCCCGGTGTGGAATCGGTCAGCGCCAGCGCTTCCCGAAATACTTTGACCATCAAAGGTCACGCATCGGAAGACGCCATCCGGTCGGCTGTCGAGAAAGCCGGATATACTTTCAAAGGGGACAGATCTAAGTAGTGACACCCACAGGTGGACGCCAGGTGCTCTGGTATGCCGTTTCTTGTTTTGACAAAGCACATTTTGCAACATCTGCGAAGCCAATTCCGACGGAAGGACTTACATTTGTAGCGAAGAATACAACTATGCAGAAAACTGAACAATCCGGAGAAGGAGAAACCGGAAAACCTTTTGACCGAAATCCAAATTCCCATTGAATAATAAGATCAAGACACTATGACGAATAATCACTCAAGTTTCAATACCGTGGGCCTGCTTACACTAGACAACCGGATGACAGTAGATTTCTACACGAAGGCGTTCGGCTTCACCACCGACTATACCGGCATGTGCTCGAATGCGAGAAATGCGAAGCCTGCATAGCCCGTAAAAATGACTACCAGGCCCTGCGCGAGAAAGTCGCGAAGAAATGTGCGGGACTCAATTACGCTCCCATCCTGCCAGAGCACATCAACTGCGACGGCTGCCGCATGGATGGGGTGAAGACCTACTACTGCAGTGACCTCTGCGAAATCCACAAGTGTGCAAAGGGTAGGGGATTCGAGATCTGCCCCAAGGTAGCAATGATCTGGCGGAACAACGCCCAGGCGAAAACGACCCTACTGGGGTAAAAATTTCAATCGCTTTTGTGTAAAAACAGCAACTGATCGGTTTTATCACCGACTGGCATCGCATCCTTCGGTTTGACCACGACCCGACACGACTACACAGTCCGGTCATTCATAGCATAGGTAAGGTGGACATTGTGGAGAGCCGGTCCATAGCCTCATACCTGCGTCAATTGGAGAAAATGGGCGAAGCCCTTTGAAGAGTTGCTCTCGTTTTGTATAATGGCGGGAATTCACTAATATTGCGTGATAAACTTTTAAAATACATGAAAAAGTATTTAGTAGCTATTCTTCCGTCAATACTGTTGACATCTTGTACGATCGTACGTGGTTATATGGCCGACGGAGCATACGGCCCCACCAGTTTCAGCTATGAGAAACAGTTAAAAGACACTATTGTCAATCATTCCGGCGTGTTCTCATTCAATCGTGCATCGAACCAAAGTGACTGGATCGATACTTTGCATTTCTTCAATCAGGGAGAGCTATATTCGAATAATACGATGTGGGAGGCCATAGGGCCGAAGACAGATTCTCAGGGAGTGCTGATTATTCAAAATGACAGCATCGTCTATGAGAAATGCATGGGCGATATGGATGTCGACAGGATTGCCGGAGTTTTCTCCGTCACCAAATCAGTGACCTCCCTTCTTTGTGGTGTAGCGGTGGATGAGGGATATATCAAAAGCATTGATGACCCTGTGACTGATTATCTGACGGAATTAAAGGAGAAAGACCCGATGTGGCAGAAACTTACTATCAGGCACCTGCTGGATATGAGAAGCGGGCTTGATTTTGATGACGCATATTCATTGAGCCTGAAGCCCGGAAAGGTCAAACGTCTTCAGGCGATGACCAGGCTTTTCTATGGACGTAACATTCCGGCACAGGTTAAAAAGCTGAAATTCCGTTGTGAGCCAGGCTCCGAACGCAAATATGACAGTATGACCAGCGAAGTTCTGGGCATTGTCATTGAGAGAGCTGTCGGCTGCAATTATGCAGATTACCTTGAAGATAAAATCTGGACTCCACTGGGGATGGAATCACATGCCTTCGTCTCCTACGATGGCAAAAAATATCACACAGCCCATGCCTTTGGCGGCTTAGCCCTGACAATGCTTGATCTTGCAAAGATTGGCCGTCTCTATTTGAATAAAGGCATGTGGGAAGGAATAAGGATTGTAAGCGAGTCCTGGATCATGCAGTCAACAGCTTATTCTGAAGAAAATGACGGCTATCACTTCTGTTGGTACAACACAAGCAACATTGGAGCCGAAAAATCGGAATATCCTGGTTTCTATGCAATAGGAATAAGAGGGCAGGTCCTTTATGTTAACCCATACAAGAACCTTATTATGGTCCGTTTCGGGCTTAATGATGACACCTATGCCCATATTCCTTATATGTTCGAACAATTAAGCAACGTCTGGCCTCAGTAGTTCCTGCTGTTTTACTGTATTCCAGACCAATGCCCCTTACCATTATCAGCTAATTCCATTGTAAGATAATTTGTTTTGAATAAATACGCAGAAATCTTATGACAACATACAAGAATATCCAAATAGAGGATTGTAATATATTCTATCGTGAAGCAGGTAATCCTGAGGGGCCAACCCTGTTGCTGCTTCACGGATTTCCGTCATCCAGTCACATGTTTCGTGAGTTGATTCCTGATTTGGAGGATAAGTTCCACCTGATTGCTCCTGACTTCCATGCGACTGGCCATATGGCATCCGGAGCGAATTGATGCCATTATCTCCCAGAACGGCAATTGCTATGAGGATGGTCTGGGCAAGAACGACCCATCTTTCATTCCTGCCGGCGCAGAGGCCTTCAAACGGGATCTTCCCAATGCCGACGTCAGATATGTTGACAGCGGACACTTCGCCCTTGAATCCCATCACAGCGAGATTGCAGGATATATCCGAAAGTTCCTTAAGTAATACGATTTTATGGAATTGTTGAAGACTATTTTGGCAGTCGGTGCCGGCAGTTTCCTGGGCGGGACGGCCAGGTATTTGGTTTCATTGGCCATGAAAAGCTTCAGCAAGGGATGCCCCTGGGCTACGCTGGCTGTGAACCTTATGGGATGTTTCCTGATAGGCCTTCTTTGGGGCGTATTCAGCAAGGATGGCACGGAAAGCAGCAACTGGGCTTTGTTCCTTACAGTGGGCCTGTGCGGTAGTTTTACGACCTTCTCCACTTTTTCCAAAGATGCTCTGCTGATACTGCAGAGCGGCAATATCTGGGGATTCGTCGGGTATTTGACCATCAGCGTAGTTGTGGGTATCGCCTTGGTAGCATTGGGATATTTCCTGACACACTAACAGTGGAGAGGGTGTGCAGGTCAGGGCGGTGGGGATAAAACCAGCCGAAGGCTGACCTATCCCTTGCATCGGCTTTGACTACTTTGCTTTTTACTGTATTGTATGGTCTCTTCTTGGTTATTTTATAACTTTGTGATATGAAAACAATGCATACAATTGAACGCTACCTGTTTCAATTAGTATTCTTGACTGTAATACTTCTATGGGCGTCCTGCAATATTGATGTTTCAGGGTGATTACAATGCCCGTCGGGGCGGTTAAAATTCTGTTACAATTGGTTTTGCGCTTTGAGAGATCCAGTCTGCGTGCGTATCTTTGCACTGAAATTTATGAATATGCTGATTGTATTGAAACTTCTGGGTGCCATCGCTATCTTGATATTTGGCATGAAAATGACGAGCGAGGCCCTGCAGAAAATGGCCGGCCCCCAGCTTCGTCATTTGTTTGGGGCTATGACGGGGAACCGCTTTTCCGGCGTGGCCACCGGAGCCCTGATTACTGTAGCCGTCCAGTCCTCATCGGCAACTACCGTGATGACGGTGTCTTTTGTGAATGCGGCACTGCTGACCTTGACGCAGGCTATTTCGGTCATTATGGGGGCCAATATCGGAACCACGCTGACGGCCTGGATTCTTTCTGCTGGTTTCTCCTTCAATATCGTCAATATCGTCTGGCCGGTGCTGTGCATCGGCATCGTCCTGATCCAGCTCGGCCGGCATCGGTATCTGGGCGATTTCCTGATCGGCCTAGGTTTCCTTCTCTATGCGATGGTCCTCCTGAAGACGACCGGGGTGGAGATGGACCTGGCGAGCAAGCCTGCCGTCGTGGATTTCTTCTCCAGTTTCAAGACCAACTACGCTACCATCCTGCTGTTCCTGCTCATCGGCACCATCCTGACGGCCGTCCTACAGAGTTCTGCCGCGCTGATGGCCATTACGATGGTGCTCTGCGCCACGGGGGCCATTTCCATCTATCAGGGTATTGCGCTGGTTATGGGTGAGAACATCGGCACCACGTCCACAGCCAATCTGGCCGCCCTGAATGCGAACACTCAGGCCCGGCGGACGGCCATGGCCCATCTGGTGTTCAACGCGTTCGGTGTCGTCTGGATGCTCATCGTTTTCTTCCCGTTTGTGCGGATGATATGTGGCATCGTGGGACTTGACCCGGAGGCCCCTCAGCAGGACACTGCCTTGCTTTCCTTTACGCTGGCGGCTTTCCACACAGGATTCAATGTCATCAATACGGCTATTCTGATTTGGTTCATTCCACAGATCGAGAAGCTGGTTTGCAAGATTATCCGGCCCAGGAAATCTGACGAGGAGGATGAGTTCCGCCTTCAATATATCCGCGGCGGTATCATGAAGACTCCGGAAATCTCCGTGCTTCAGGCGCAGAAAGAGATTGTCGTTTACGGGGAAAAGACTCAGCATATGTTCGCGCTGGTCCGGGAATTATATGCTGCGAAAAACGAGCAGGGTTTCTCCAGACTTTATGGCCGCATCGAGAAGGGAGAGGAAGGCAGCGACCGGATGGAGAACGAGATTGGCCGATACCTGGGCGACCTTGGGTCTGCCCATCTGTCCGATGACACCAAAGAGAAGGTCAGGGCGATGCTCCGTCAGATTGGGGAACTGGAGTCCGTGGGGGACAGCTGCTTTAATCTGGCCCGCATCCTCCGGCGTAAAAGGAGCAACAAGATTGAGTTTACCGAACAGCAAAATGAAGGTATCCAGGAGATGTTCTCGTTGGTTGGTGATGCTCTTTCCCGGATGAACGAACTTCTTTCCGGGCGTAGGGAAGAGCTGGACCTGGCGCTCTCCGAAGACATCGAGCGCAGGATCAATGCCTGCCGCAATACACTCAAACAGCAGAATATCGATAGCCTGGATGACAATCTGTACGGATACGACAAGGGTACCGTCTATGCCGACCTCGTGAGCGAATGCGAAAAGACGGGAGACTACATCATCAATGTGGTGGAAGCCCGCCTCGGCGCTGTCCGCAACGGTATCCGCTACCTGGGCATACAAATGGACACCGATGCCAAGAAGGTGACCGTGGAGGGCGAAGAAGTGGCTTTCACGAAGACCGAGTATGAACTTCTGAAACTCTTCCTGGAGAACCGGGGAAAGGTGTTTTCACGGGAGCAGTTGCTGTCGGCCGTGTGGCCCGACGATGTCATTGTCACGCCCCGGACGGTGGATGTGAACATCACGCGTATCCGGAAGAAAATCGGCCCGTATGCCGATGCGCTCGTTGCGAGGGCGGGGTTCGGGTATTCTTTTCAGGAATAATTCCGAATCAATACTATTTTCCGATGCAGAAAATAGTTCAAACTCGTATTATATTATAAATCAACAATATAATAAAATAGGTGTTTCAAGTTTGTCCCCGAATTGTCCCCGAAATTTTGAGGGAGATATCTTTTTGTTGTGATATTAGAAGGTCGGGGGACAAAATATGAAAGGTGCGGCCTTGCATTGCTGCAGGACCGCGCCGGGTGTTAACAATAGAAGTCTGGCATCAGACCTCCGGTCGCAAAGGTACGAATAATCTTCGAGATGATCAGCTGGTACCAGCCGGGATAGATATGGAAGCATGTCACCGAAAATGTGTAACTTTGCTTCGTTAAATCGGAATTTGCATGAAACGAATATTCACCATATTACTTGCTGCGGTCACAGTTATGAGTTGTGGAAACAATCCCCAAAACAGTGCGATCCAAAAGACTGAATCCATCACGATGAATC
>JAFZPY010000006.1 GCA_017552475.1 Bacteroidales bacterium
CCACGACATCGTAGATGCCGTCTTTTTCAACGGCGCCCCTGACGTAGTGTGCGGTCAGGTTCTCAATCTTGTGATACGCACCGTAGAGAGCTGGACGGATGAGGTCATTCATGCCGGAATCCACGATCAGGAAATTCTTGTATTCGCCGTTTTTGACGAATACGACACGGGCGATCAGTGAACCGACCTGTCCGACGAGGGCGCGGCCGGGCTCCACATGGATTTTCTGGCCGGGCCTGGTCTTCAGGTTTTCGGCGATAGCGCGAAACCAGGTCCTGAAATCAGGCACAGGGTGCTCGTCAGGCTCGTCATAATCGATGCCTAGGCCTCCGCCGAGGTCGATGTTACGGACATTAAGGCCTTTGGATTCAAAGAATGCAACGATGTCGTTGACCTTGGAGCACTCTTCCTTTATTACATCTTCCACATCCATGATCTGTGAACCGACATGGAACTGCAGGCCGATACATTCGATGTTTTTTGAGCTTTTGACCAGTTCTACGGCACGGTCGTATTCGTGCTGCGAGATGCCAAACTTGTTCTCGTTGAGGCCGGTGGTGATGAATTTATGCGTATGTGCATCAACGTTGGGGTTGATGCGGAGCTGCACACGGGCAGTGACGCCGCGCTCCGCGGCCATCTGCCCGATGACCTCCAGCTCCGGCAGCGACTCGACGTTGAATGCCTCGATGCCGAGTGAAAGCGCAAGCGCTATTTCGGCATCGGTCTTGCCGCAACCATCGAACATGATCTTATCATGCGGAAATCCGCACCCGGCCGCGTAGCGGACCTCGTTGCCGCTGACGCACTCGGCGCCGAAGCCGGCTGCCGCGATGCGTTCGACGATACGCCGCTCTGAATTGGCCTTGACTGCATAATGTATGCTGATATTGTACAGTTCGGCCATCGCAGCCGCTTCGCGGACGGTGCGTTCAAACAACTCCATGTCATAATACCAGAAGGGCGAAGGGAGCCCGGAAAACTTGTCGAATGTATCTATTTTCAGCATACGGAAATTTTTTTCTCTGTCGGGTTTGCAAAAGTAGGTAAAAAATCGGTAAATTTGCCTGCTAATTGAGAATTATTATAGAATAATATAAATATAAACGAAAATGGAAAAAGGACAGATTTCTCAGTTCATCACCCATCACTACCGTCATTTCAACTCTGCGGCCCTTGTGGATGCCGCCAAGGCATTTGACGAGCATATCAACAAGGGGGGCAAGATGTTCCTCGCCATGGCTGGTGCCATGAGTACCGCGGAGCTCGGTCTCTCTCTCGCAGAGATGATCCGTCAGGACAAATTCTCATTTGTCTGCTGCTCCGCCAACAACCTCGAAGAGGACATCATGAACCTCGTGGCCCACTCCAAGTACTATCGCGTACCTGGCTACCGTGACCTCACTCCGGAGCAGGAGCAGGAGCTTCTCAACAACCACTACAACCGCGTCACCGATACCTGCATCCCTGAAGAGGAGGCATTCCGTCGTCTTGAAGGCGCTCTCGTGGATGTCTGGACCAAGGCAAAGAACGAAGGCAAGAGATACCTTCCTTACGAATACATCTATCAGATTCTCCGCAGCGGTGTGCTTGAGCAGTACTATGAGATCGACCCCAAGGACAGCTGGGTGATGGCTGCATGCGAGAAGAACATCCCTATCATCTGTCCCGCATGGGAAGATTGCACCACCGGCAACATCTTCACCGCACACGTTATCCGCGGTGAATTCGATCCCAGCCTCGTAATCACTGGCGTTGAGGTCATGATGTTCCTCGTAGACTGGTACAAGGCCAATTCTGCCGGACAGGGCGTAGGCTTCTTCCAGATCGGCGGCGGTACCGCAGGCGATTTCCCTATCTGCGTAGTGCCTATGATGGAGCAGGACCTTGGCTGGACCGGTACTCCTCTCTGGGCATACTTCTGCCAGATCTCCGACAGTACCACTTCCTACGGTTCTTATTCAGGCGCAGTGCCTAACGAGAAGATCACATGGGGCAAACTTTCTCCGACTACGCCCCGCTTCATCGTTGAGTCTGACGCGACTATCGTAGCCCCGCTGATGTTCGCATACATCCTCGGCTGGTAGGAGTCTTTCATACGATACCCTATTGACACTTGGTGTTATGAAGAGGCTCTTCGCTTTCCTGAGGTCTCTCTTCGGCACACCGGACACTAAATCTAACGCCTCATCATCCATGGGACAACCCTCACAGATACGTTCAGTATCCGTCAGTTCATCTTTATCCGAGCGTCTGCAGAAAAAAGCGGACGCTTGGGTGAAGAAGAAACTGTATAGGGTGCCGTGTTCTACCTACGATGCCGTCATAGCCGAAATGGGCATGACGAAGTACCAGTTCCAACAGTATTTTGACAAAGTCCTGAAAGAGGATTTCCGCACATGGCGCACAAAGCTCCGCGTTGAAGAAGCCAAGGAGCTTCTTGTTTCGCGGGCGGAGCTTTCCGCTTGCAAGATCGCGACGCTGGTCGGATTCTCAGACAGGTCGAATTTTACAAGGCAGTTCATGAAGTATGTGGGGATGTCGCCGGCGGAATATCGCGCGCGAGATTCTCGACCTGCGGTCAAGAATGACGGGGAAAAGCCTGAGAATGAAGGCGAATGATTAGCGGCGATTCAGATTTGGAATATGATTATTGCGGCGGTGCTGTTTGAGCGCTGCCGCAATTTTTTCGTGCTCGGAGGAAGGAACGGCGAAGTCTATGAAGCGTTCGCAGATGTAACGGATGGCGGCAGGGGAGGGATGGACCATGTCCTCGGCGTAGAAGCGGTAGTCGCGCAGTTCATCCAGAAGAAGTTCGTAGGCCGGGAAGTAGACGCAGCGGTCAGGGAATGCGGTGCAGATGGCATCCTCGGCGAGAAGGAGGGTGCTTTTTGATATCTGGTTGGCATGGGCTCCGTCGGCGAGATGGCGTATGGGGCTGACCGTGAGGATGAAACGTTTGTCTGGAAAGCGCCCGACAAGGCGCTCGAGGATGGCGGCAACTGACGCTGCGTCCAGAGCGTAGCGGGTGAATTCTGCAGCCGGATGCTTCAGACAGTTGGCGACAGTCTCGCCGGTCGCATTGAGACGGAAGCAGCGGACGGTGCCGAGGGTGATGATGACAGTGTCGCAGGTCTTCCAGAAGTTTGCGGCACGGGAGAGTGTGTCGTTGGC
>JAFZPY010000054.1 GCA_017552475.1 Bacteroidales bacterium
ACAATCACGTTCATGCCAAGGTTCAGCGCCGCCTTCTGCGTGCTGAGCCTTGTCCTGAGACTTGAATTGAAAAAAATCATCAGCAGCGTCTTGTTCTTTCCGAGAGCCTGGTCCGCAAACGGATTCTCCTTCACATACTTCGCCGCCTCAAACGCCTTCTTCAAATCTCCTAAATCCTTTATACTTGTAAAATGTCTCATATTTTCTTCGTTTTATAAATCCCATCATCCTTGACCGCCCTTCCTAAGCACGTCATCCTTGACCGCAGGTCGAGGATCTCGAGCCCGGCTCCTTACACCGTCAGCTCCCTCCAGGCGTTCACAAACCGCCCGGCCGTCGTCTCAGAAATCGTCAGCGACGGCAGCAAGCGTATGACGCTTGCTCCCGCGGCTCCCGTGAAGAAATGCTTCTCAAAGAGAAGCCTGTCACGGAGCCCGACGTACGCGTCGCCAAGCTCCAGGCCGATCATCAGACCGCGTCCGCGGTACTCCTTGACGGCCTTGTCGCCCCGCAGTTCCTTCTCAAAGAATGCTCCCACGCGGGCAGCGTTTTCCACGAGATGCTCATTTTCAATGACGTCCAGCACAGCGAGAGCTGCCGTGCATGCAAGGTGGTTGCCTCCGAAGGTCGTTCCGAGCATCCCGTACTTCGGCTGGATGTGCGGAGCTATGATCACTCCGCCTATCGGAAAGCCGTTGGCCATCCCCTTGGCAGTAGTGATGATATCAGCCCGCACATCAGCGTACTGATGCGCGAAGAACCGTCCGCTGCGGCCATAGCCGCTCTGGATCTCGTCAAGCACCAGCACTACGCCGAACTTGTCACAGAGACTCCTCAGGCCCTGCAGGAACTCAACGCCGGGCTCGTAAATGCCCGCAACGCCCTGGATTCCCTCGATTATCACGGCCGCGTATGTCCCCGTCGCGAGCTCCTTCTCCACAGCCTCAATATCTCCCAGTGGCACAAAAGTCACATTGGAAGTTGCATTGAAAGGCGCCCTGATCGAAGGATTGTCCGTCGCTGCGACGGCGCCGCTGGTGCGGCCATGAAAGGCCTTGCCAAAAGCGAGCACGCGAGCCTTGCCGGTGTGGAACGATGCAAGCTTCAGCGCATTCTCATTGGCTTCAGCCCCGCTGTTGCAAAGGAATAGCTGATAATCATCATAACCGCTGACGCGTCCGAGACGGGCCGCCAAATCGCGCTGGATTGAGTTCTGCACTGCATTGGAATAAAAGCCAAGCTTCTGCAGCTGCGCCGACAGCATTTCCACATAATGCGGATGGCAATGCCCTATGCTGATTACGGCATGACCGCCGTACAGGTCGGTGTACTCATTGCCCTCGGCGTCCCAGAGCGTTGTATCGAGGCCCCTTACAGGCTCGATATCCCATAACTTATATACTTTGAATAAATCCATATTAAAATGCTGAAGGTTTAAGATGGAGTCCCAGGTCCTCGGGGAGTCCGTACATCAAATTCATATTCTCAACAGCCTGACCGGCAGCGCCTTTCACCAGGTTGTCAATAACCGATGAAATATGTACATACCCGTCATGCAGTTCCAGGTGCAGCAGAGCCTTGTTAGTATTCACGACCTCTTTCAGGGACACACCCTCATCTGACACGAATACAAACGGTGATTTCTCATAATACCCGTTATACAGCTTCACATACTCCTCAATACTCATTCCCTCCACAGCCCTGGTGTACACGCTGGCAAAAATACCCCTCGTAAAGTCGCCCCTCATCGGCACGAAGTTCACCTTCACACCCTTCACGTCACCCTTGGAGCATGCTCCGAGAATCTCAGAAACGACATTCAAATTCTTCTTAATCTCTGCCAGATGCTGATGCGCGAACAACTTATAAATAGAAATATTATTATCCCTATAACTGAAATGCGTCGTCTCCCCGGTCTTCTTTCCGGCCCCGGTACTACCAGTGATCGCCGTCACGTGCACCTCATCCAGAAGCTTTCCAGACGCAGCCAAAGGCAACACGGCCAGCTGAATAGCCGTCGCGAAGCATCCGGGATTCGCCACATCGTGCGCCCGGGCAATCTCGTCACGGGCACTTTCGCACAGCCCGTACACGAAATGCCTTCCGGCATAATCCGGCTCCAGACGAAAATCATTTCCAAGGTCGATAATCCTGGTCTTGGGGCTGATCACATGCGAGTCGATAAACTGCCTGGAAATCCCATGCCCGAGGCACAGAAACAGCACATCAGGATCACACAGTTCAGAGCCGAACTTCAAATCCGTCTCACCAATCAAATCCCGGTGCACGACAGCGACCGGCGTCCCCTCACTTGAGGTCGTCGTCGCTGCAACAATCTCCACCTCGGGATGGTTCAGCAGAATCCTGAACAGCTCACCTCCGGTGTATCCGGTGCCACCTGCAATTGCTACTCTGATCTTACCCATTACTCAACAGGAATATCATTTACGGAATAATATATCTTCAGCGGATTGGCCATTACCTTAGTAAAGCCGACAATATCCTCGCCGCTGTAAGACTTGTTCACCTCTCCGTAAGAAGCAAACTTCGAAGACATAAGGTCATGCGCGGTCTTGCAGCCCAGCACAGTGAAATGATAAGGTCTCAATTCAACCTCCACCTCACCGGATACGAACTGCTCCATATTGTCCATCATTGCCTCCATATCCCTCAGGACAGGGTCCAGATACATAGCCTCGTGCATCTGCTGGCCATACCACACGCCGATCTGGTCCTTCCAGTAAAGCTGGCCTTTGGTGAGAGTATGTTTCTCAAGCAGATGATGAGCCTTGATCAGGATAAGCGGTGCGCAGGCCTCAAAAGCGACACGGCCCTTGATACCAATGATGGTATCACCCACATGCGTGTCCCTGCCAATACCAAACGGAGCAGCGATATCATGCAGCTTCACAATCAGCTCCACCGGATCCATCTTCTTGCCGTTCAATGACACCGGCTCGCCGTGCTCAAAGCCAATTTTGATATGCTCAGGAGCGGTCTTTGTCACCTGGATGGGATATGCCTCCTCAGGAATATAAGTCTCGGAAGACAATGTCTCCACACCGCCTACGGATGTACCCCAAAGTCCCTGATTGATAGAATATTTACTCTTTTCCCAAGAGAAATCGAAGCCATGGTCGGTCAGATACTTGATCTCATCCGGGCGCTTGATCATAAGTTCACGGATAGGAGCGAGAATCTTCACTTCGGGAGCAAGGATATCAAACACGATATCAAAACGTACCTGGTCGTTGCCGGCAGCCGTAGAGCCATGGGCGACATAAGACGCGCCCAGCTTCTTCACGTGCTTGAGCACTTCCAGGGCCTGGAAAATACGCTCGGAACTTACAGAGATGGGATAGGTATTGTTACGCAGCACATTGCCGTATATCATGTATTTGATACCTTTCTCATAATAAGTGTGTGAAGCATCCACAGTCACATGGGAAGCGGCGCCGAGAGTGAGCGCACGCTCCTCGATAGCCTTTACCTCGGCAGGAGAGAAGCCGCCGGTATTGACCATTACGGTGTGGACCTCCAGGCCTTTTTCATTTTTAAGATAAGGGACACAGAAAGAAGTGTCAAGACCGCCGCTGAAGGCGAGTACAACTTTGTTGTTCATAATATTATAGGCTTTTATTAATTTCTACTCCATGTACTGTGATATGCTCGTCCGGGTCGTAAAGCAGGCCCGTGCAGATGCACATCTTATAGTTTTTCTCGGCAAGTATAGGGAAATGCCTGCAGCCCTCGCATCCTTTCCAGAATTCAGGATCCTTTGTAAGTTCAGAGAAAGGAACGGGGCGGAAACCGAGCTCATAATTCATCTTCATGACGGCGGCACCTGTGGTGATGCTGAAGATTTTCGCCTTGGGATAGCGCGTGCGTGAAAGTGTGAATATTCTCTGTTTCACTCTCATGGCAAGTCCCATGCCGCGATATGGATGCGCGATGATAAGACCGGAATTTGCCACATACTGCTTGCCCTCCCAGGACTCGATGTATGAGAAACCGGCGAATTTATCATCATCCGTAAGCGCGATAACAGCCTTGCCGGCAACCATCTTGCTGATGATATACTCGGGTGTTCTCTTGGCGATACCTGTGCCCCTCTCAAGAGATGAAACATAAATCTCATCTACAATCTCCTGGGCGTACTTTGCGTGGCTCTCATCGGCCACCAGCACTCTAAAGTTCATTTTCAGACACTACTAATAATAAAAGGTTAAATTCCGACAATCCGGTGTCTGGTATGCTCGTAGAGATATAATAGTGCCCCTAATGGCAAGACAAACCGAGATTGTCAATTGCAATTTATTTAGAAAACGGGGGATATGCGAGGAAACGCGAGAATTGGTTCCCTCTTAAAGTCGGACTCGTATGAATAAAAAGCCGTTTTGCATATCGGGGGTCAAAGGTATAAAAAAAAATCGAGGTCTCCTCGATTTTTTCTAAATTTATTTTAAAAATTTTTATTTCAGTATTCCCTGCTCCCGGAAAACCTTCACGAGAGCGGCAATCGCCCTGTCAACCTGCTCGTGAGTGTGAGTAGCCATGAGAGCAAACCTCACGAGAGTGTCCTGCGGTGCACATGCCGGAGGAATCACGGGGTTTATGAACACACCCTCGTCAAAAGCCCTCTTGGTGACGATAAAAGTCTTCTCGACATCGCGCACATACAGAGGACTGATAGGGCTTTCGATGTCACCCACCTCAAAGCCTTCCTCGCGGAAACGCTTCTGGGCATAGTTGGTCACATCCCAGAGTTTCTCAAGACGCTCGGGCTCGTTCTGGATGATATGCAGGGCCTCCATGGCGGCAGCTGTGGCTGCAGGAGTATCGGAAGCACTGAATATATAGGTGCGGGCGTTGTGACGGAGATAGTTGATGATCACGCTGCTGGCTGCAATGAAGCCGCCGATGGAAGCGAGAGACTTGGAGAATGTACCCATGATGAGGTCCACATCGTCAGTCAGGCCGAAATGGTCGCAGACGCCGCGGCCCTGACGGCCGAACACTCCGATACCGTGAGCCTCGTCCACCATAATGGTCACTCCGGGGTATTTCTTCTTGATTGCAACGATCTCGGGAAGTTTTGCGAGGTCGCCCTCCATGGAGAATACTCCGTCCACAACGATAAGCTTTACGCTATCCTCAGGGCAGGAAGCCACGATCTTCTCAAGGGCTTCCATATCGTTGTGCTTGTATTTAAGCTGCTTGGCAAAAGAGAGACGGCGTCCGTCCACGATGGATGCGTGGTCACGGTCGTCGCAGATCACGAAGTCATGCTGTCCTACAAGACAGGGCACCACTCCGGCATTTACGCTGAAGCCGGTAGAGAAGCACAGAGCTTCGTCTTTTCCGACAAACTCGGCAAGCTCTTTTTCAAGCTGCACGTGAAGGTCAAGAGTACCATTGAGAAAACGTGAACCAGCGCAACCTGCGCCATATTTTTTCATAGCCTTGACTCCGGCTTCGATAACTCTTTCGTCACCTGTAAGTCCAGTGTAGGCATTGGAGCCGAACATCAGGACTTTCTGACCGCCCATATCCACCTCAGTCCCCTGTTTGCCATCGATCTGACGGAAATAAGGATAGAGATTGCGGGCTATCATCTGCTGCGGCAAATCATATTTTGCCAGTCTTTCCTCTAGTAATGACATTTCAATCTTAGGGTTTAGTAGCGGGCAAAGATAGTAATATTTTTTCAAATCGCAATCCGACACTCCCCTACATACAGAACAGTATCACCACCACTTGCACCACCACAACACGTGCAAACATGGATAATGGATATACTGTAGTATATGCGAGTGAAGGATTGTCGTTGGAGACCAGATCATCCGCATAGCCGAGCGCCATGGGATTTGCCATGCTGGCGCAAAGCATGCCTGCGGTGGAGCCGAAATCCACATGCCATACTTTCATGGACAGCCATCCGACCAGCACGACCGGAACAACGGCCAGGAATGCGCCCGTCAATATCCACACAAGCCCCTCCGGCCTCATGACTGTCTCAAAGAATTGCGGTCCGGACAGGAGTCCGAGAGCGGCGAGATACATTGACAGGCCTAGACGGCGAAGCATAAGGTTGGCACTTTCGGTTGTATAAGTCACCATATGTATGCGGGGTCCGTATGCTCCCATCAGGATACCTGCGATAATGGGACCTCCGGCGATGCCGATCTTCACCGGAGCGCTCATGCTCGGGATAAAGATGGGAATTGCACCGATTGCCAGGCCAATTACAATGCCAAGGCAGATCGATATCAGATTGGGTTCATTAAGCGTTTTCACAGTATCGCCGAGCTCTTCGGCGACAGCCGGCAACGAGGCATCTTTCCCCACTACAACCACCCGGTCGCCGACCTGCAACATCAGGTCCGGAGTGGCGAGAAGCGCCATTCCTCCACGGAACACCCTCGTCACATTGACGCCATACCTATTGCGAAGCTTCAGTTCTGAAAGCCTCTTGCCGTTTATTTCTTTGTTTGTCACAAGGACGGGCTGTGACACGAAATGCCTGTCCATCGCATTCCAGTCGATATCATCGCGGTTCCAGTCCCCCTCTTCCCTGCGTCCGAGCACTGCGGTGAGGTGATTGATGTCACGCACCTTGGTGATGACAAGGCAACGGTCGCCCTCCTGAAGTAAAGTATCGGAAGAAGGAATCACCACGGAGTGGTTTCTCCATACGCGGGAGATAATAAAACGCTCGCCGGACATGTCTGCCACCTCTTCTATTGTCTTGCCGATGACAGCAGGATTGAGCACGTCGAATGTGGCTATGAATGTCTCGTCCTCTCCGCCTGAAAGCCTGTCATGCTCCTGCGTCTTGGACGACATCCTCTTCAATATCATTATCGCCACCATCACGCCTACTACGCCGAAAGGATAGGCTAGGGCAGTGGCAAGCGCCGGTGAAGTCTCAGGGAGTCCCATCTGGGCCAATGTCTGCTGCACAGCACCGAGCGCGGGAGTATTGGTCGACGCGCCGCACAGCACACCCATCATGTCGGCCACGCCCACAGGAGTGACCAGAGTCAGCAGAAGCGCCATAACCGTACTCACAAAGATGCTCAGAAGCCCAAGCATGTTGAGTGAAAGCCCTCCTTTCCTGAATGAGTTGATGAAACCGGGGCCGACCTGCAGGCCAAGCGCATACACAAACAGCACAAGTCCGAAATTCTGTGCAAACCGCACGGCAGCGGTATCGGCGGTGAGGCCGAAATGGCCGGCGACAATGCCAGCGAAGAATACCCATGTCACGCCTAGGCTCACTCCGCGGAACTTGATACGAGAGAGGGAAAGACCCACCAGCATAAGAAGGAAAAGCAGAACCACAGCCTGGGTGGGAGACGGCGACAATAAGAATTCTTTAAGCCAATCCATAATTGACACACATATTAAATACAAATTTAGGAATTTTTCGTGGAAAACTATATATTTGGATAAATTTTATAAAACGGACGATGTACAGACTTCTAACCATACTCCTTTCCATCCTGACGGCAGTGTCTCTCTGCGCACAGACCACCAAGGTCAAGGGCAGAGTCACCGACAGGCAGACCGGAGAGGGTATTCCGTTTGTCGCAATCTACTTTGAAGGTACCAGCGTCGGAGTCACCACCGACCTCAAGGGCTACTACAATATCGAGACGCGCGACACCACCGTCAGCATCATCTCCGCCCATATCATAGGCTACGACAAAGCATCATACCACCTGGTTTCCGGCTCGTTCTACAACTTCGATTTCCGGCTCAAGGAAAGTGAAAACCACATCATCGCCTCGGTCGTAAAGCCGGATGATTCCCGCATGAGACGTATCCTCCGCCGTATCTCCGAGCGCCGCGATGCCAACGACCCCTCGCGCATCCCCGAGCTTGAATCCCGCTACTACTCCAAGATAGAACTCGACATCGCCAATCCCAAAGAGGGACTCGTCAGCGGCTTCCTCATGAATAAAATCGGATTCGTGCACGACTACCTCGACACCTCTGTCGTCTCCGGCAAGCCATATCTTCCCGTCATCCTCTCTGAGAGCATATCGCGCCGTGTCCGTTCCCGCCGCTACGATTTCGACCGCGAAATCATCGAGGCCACCCGTGTCTCCGGCGTCAATCCCGACAACGCCATCCAGCAGTTCACCGGCAACCTCCTTGTCGACATCAACTTCTACCGCAGCGATATCGAGGTCATGAAAATGCTCATTCCCTCTCCCCTCTCGTCCAGCGGAGGCATGTTCTACAACTACTACCTCATCGACAGTCTGGAAATCGACGGCCGCAAGACCTACGACATC
>JAFZPY010000055.1 GCA_017552475.1 Bacteroidales bacterium
CCTACAGGGCAGCCATCCTTTCTCGGAGAAACTGGTCAAGAGAAGCAGCCGGCTGCGCTTAAGGGATGCCGCCAGGATTGTGGACTATTGTTTCAAGAAAGGGGAAGCTTTGAACTACGCCGTCCAAAACAACATATTCAACGACTTGACATCCAAGGAAAGACGTACTGTCACCGACGATATTGTCAATCTTTACAATCCCATTGACAAAGAAGCCTTCCTTGCACGGTTCGGTGATTGGGAAACCGCACTCCTGGCCATAGACTCTACGACCGGCGCCGATCACGACATTCAGGAGATATGGGACGACCATTCCGTTTATCTCCGGATGCTCAAGTTATGTCTGAATCGCGGCATACAACCCTGGAGGTTCAACGAAATGGAAACTACGGACCAGCTGCATCTCGTAAAGGTCCTCTCCGGCATTTCCGGATCCACCCCGGAGCATCTCCGTCGATTCCTCCACCTCTAGCCGTGTTGCAGAATTCCGTGCTATTCAACATATTGAATGCGGTCATGCGTCTTATGCTCTCATTGCTTAAGAACGGTTGTCCTACCGAAAGCATCTTCAATATGGACTTCGTATGAGGCGCTTTCGAGCCAGGGCTTATCTTGATTGAGGAAAAACAAATACAAAGACTGTTTGGGACTCCATTGGTTATGGTATGGATAGTAGTCCCCAAGCATCAACTCGCCATACTTTAGACTACTCAATGGCTTCTCGACCTCAGTGAATTTATACCAGTATTTTATACCCAGCAAATCATTGAGAGATGAACCTTCAGGATGCGACGAATCATAATCAACCAGGGTGATAACACTAATGCTTTTGATACGCCAGTCAAGAAGGCACCAACCCTCACTTTTCTTCTGTTCATAGGACATCTTTTCCCGGTAACCTTTGAAGGTCAACATAGTATCTGCCTTCTGATAATAATTCCGGCTATTGTTATAGAAATCCTGGTCGAATGGCAGCTTCGGAGCCGTAATGATATACTGACCTTGCATCTTCAAACTATCCGGCTTGAAAATAAAGTCTGGATCAATCTCTACATACTCCTCTTTCTCGTGGCATCCTATTGTCACTAACGAGGAGACGAGGACGCATAAAAATGTAACCAGGTGTTTTTTAAAGATTGTTTTCATATTATACTCAAATTATTGATTTTCACATATTAATCCAACGAAATCCACTCTGTTTCGCGCATAGTCCATCCTGCAAGAACACCCAATCCATTGGAGACATTAGTGAACGACAGAACTGGTGGAGTAATCCCGTACTTCCCCCAAGAACCGGAAACAGGAGCAGAGATTATTCCGCTTGAATAGGTGTTGACATCGTACGAACTAAGGAAAAGACTCTCAGCATAGAGGAACAGCTCTCTTGAGAATCTGTAAACCCTCACCTTGTACCTCAAGCTTACTGAATCCCCCATATCGTAAATAGGGAGTTTGCCATCATCCAACCCAATCCTCATTGCAAGGTCAACTTTCCCTTCTTTTGAGACTTCGTCACTCCACACCCTCACATTATCCTTACCTTTACCCCCTACTGTCCTGCCGTCGAATTCTATGTCCATACATGTCCGGTTATAAGGCATCCCTGCAATCTTACCGCCATCATCCAAAGGATCCATATTAACTGTCCATACTTCGCGAGTGTCTCCATTATCGACCGTTCTCTCACAAATCACTGCCAGACCGTAATAAGTGTTTGCAGCATTGTCAACATTGAGTGAGATTGATACGGCATCATCGGAGAGGATGTAACTGAACTCCGGGACAAGAGCAGGAATTACCGTTGACGCACCGACAGGGTCAACGATGCCACATTCAGCAGTTATCTCCACTTTTGCCCCGCTCGGCACATTTCCAGGGACGAACCAGCAGCCGGGATAGACAGAGCCAAACCTTTGCCGGGCTTTCTGAGGGTTGCATTCCACCCCGTTGACTTTGAACGAAAGATCTGCCTCATCAAGAATGGACGAAAAGTCAACCTTGCCTCCTAAAGGGTTCGTTTTATATAACTGAATGATGGTGGTGTCCCTCTGTCCGGGAAAACACTGGAGGAATAGTTTCCCGGTGGCAGAGATATCTATATCGAACTGGCGTTCACAACCTTGGAACAGGACTGCGAGAGCCAGGATAATCAGAGTATAGTGCCTGTATCTCATTGTCAGAATCTTAACGTGTAACTGAATGTAGGAATGATTGGGATGAAGCCATGGCTTACACCTTCCAACTTCACCTCTTCAGGTTTAGTGCTGTCATAACTGAAAGTGGCGTAGATAGGATTGATGCGGCAATAGATATTATATACACTGATATTCCACACTGCTTCTCTCCCGTGCCAGGTCCTTCTGTGAATGTTCATTCCGATGTCAAGCCTATGGTAGTCCGGGAGTTTCAGATTGTTCGGTTCCTCATACAACCATTTAGAAATGGGCATAGTCTGATCGTTATCTACAAGCCAAACATCATTGGTGTAGACCTGCGGTAAGACCTGCGTAGGTACTGTCATCCTGTTGCCACTATGGTAGTTCCAGGCACTGTAAAGTTCATACTTTCCATTGATTCTCCAGTTGGCCTGGAGGGTCAGTTTATGGCGGTTATCATTCCGGTCGGGATACCAACCCTGCCAGAAATCCTCGAAGAATCGTTCATTCCACGAAAGCGTGTAGAAGGCATTAAGACTCAAGGCTGGCGTTTCGTATCCGCCATCCACCTCCAAGCCGTATGAACGACCTTTACCGACCTTGAAACTCTCCTCCCATTCGTCAAGACGCACGAACATGGAGTTCATACCGTTGTATTCGACAAGATTGTCCATAGTCTTGAACCATCCTTCCACGTTAAGATGAAGGTCGTGAGGGAACTTGCTATATATGCCTGCAGCAACTTGTCTGGAGCGCATAGGAGCGACCAACTGACCGGAAGGGAGCCAACAGTTGGTCGGGAGATCAAGGTAAGTCGTGGCCACCTGATGTGAGAACTGGCTCATCTCGGCATAGGACGTCTTGACATTGACATCAGGCGCCAACTGCACTTTCAACGCCAGTCTCGGCTCAAGCGAGTTCCACGCGTTGCCATCTGCAGAATAGACAGTGTTGCGAAGGCCCATATTGACTTTCAACCAACTTGTCAAAGACATCTCATCCTCCAAATAGATTCCGGCCTCATGGCCGTTGGCGCGTACAGAGTCGCGAAGAAAAACATCGTAAACAGGTCTGCCTGAAACGTAATAAGATTCGCCGTATCCATAATCCGGTCTGAAAGAATGATGGATATAATTTCCGCCGAGACGGACATGATGGGCAGTAGATGGCTTCCAGTCAAAATCTGCAGTTAATCCGATATCGTCAAGAACGCTATGGCCGAGCATGGCATTGTGCTTTTCAGCGCCGGTTGATGTGTCATTTACATCGAGTGTATTATCCATGTAGTCATATGTATCATTATAATTGACCACCGAACGGCTGCCTGACCAATAACTTACAACACGCATATTCCATCGTGAAGAAAAATCTTTCTGCCAGTTAACGGAGGCCAGGATATTACCCCAGCCCATATCCGTATCCGTCTGCGTGGACATCACTGCAACATCAGAAGCGGAGGAGAAGCTGTCGGTTTTCTTGAAGCTGTCGTTGCCGATATAAAAATGGGCAGAGAGTCTGTCGTTCTCAGAAAACTTGTGCGTTACGGAAGCGTTGAAGTCAGTGAATGAATAGCCCAACACATTGCTTTTTGTCGTGTTATTCATACCATCGTTCCTTTTATTGTCCCTTATCCGGCATATCGGATACATTATCGCGTCGGCCCAGGAGCGACGGATAGCAAGATTGAAGGAAGTTCTGTCCTTTACAATCGGCCCCTCGAACTGAATCCTTCCATCGAGGAGGCCTATAGAGAATAGACCCTTATACTCTTTGAAATCACCATCTCTCGTCTTTATATCTACAACCGAAGATGTCCTGCCGCCATAGCGGGCGGGAAAACCGCTTTTGTAAAAGTCAAGATTGTCTATTACGTCAGTATTGAAGGCCGAGAAGATGCCGCCGAGATGACAAATCTGATAAAGAGGCACACCATCGAGAAGGAATAGGTTATCTGATCCATCTCCCCCATGGACGTATAAGTTGGAGAGCATCTCAGTACCGGAGGCTACACCCGGCAGGGTCTGAAGCGTCTTGAGCACATCCGGAGAGCTCAGAACCGCAAAACCACGCCTGAAGGCCGCACCATCAATCTTCGTCAAACCCGTCTGGGTGAAATTGATGTTACGGTCGATCATGCCGGTTATCTTGGCGGCAGTAATAGTATCCATCTGGAAGCTGATCTCATTATGCTCCGGTGGAGACAATGGAGATCCTTCTGTTTTGGCAGCTGTCAATATAACGAATTTCCGACGTCGTTCCCAAGCAATGCCGGAGTCCTTGAACAAGGCATCCAGACAGCCGTCAAGGTCTCCTTTATCCAGGAATGCGCCGTGGCATGGCACATTTACAGGCAACGCCGTGTCATACACGAAGTTGACGCCATAGCGCTCGCTTATCCGGGCCATCCCTTCCTTGATCGACATCTGAGCCGAAGCCGGGACAGACAGCATGATCGCGACCATCAATACCAGAAGCCGTTTCATTTCTCTATGGTAATCTCAATATCGAGGGCTTCCTCAATCAAAGAGACAATGAATTCTATATCATCATCGGGGAAAGTGGCTGTCAGGTGCTTATCCGACGGCTTTGTCCTGAGGGTACAATGATAATAATCAGACAGTTCTTTGAGAACATCCGCGATAGGGGCATCTTCATATACAAACTTATGGGTGACCGCGACATCCGGATTGAGAACAACTATCTCCTGCTTGGTCACGGCCGGCTGCCGATCCTTTATGGTGGTTACGATACCCCAACCTGCAGCGAATGCTATCGCCGCGGATGCTGCTACCGCCGCAGCTGTTGTCCACCAGCGGTGATGATTCGACTCCTTGGATGTCTCCTCATTGAACCGGGCTATTGCCCTCTTCGTATCGAATCTTTCCTTGTCATAAAGTGAAGAGACATAGCGCAGGTCGTCTTCGTTGAATTCTGCCATAATAAACAAATCTTTTGCTTTTATGACGGAAGAAAACACAAAAGTGGCTATTCCCTATGCAAGAAAAAAGAAGAAAACTTTCTTCGCACCCTCTCTGAGTGTTTTGAGCGCCTTGGTAATATGATTATGGACGGTGTTCTCTGAAATACCGAGCTTTGATGCTATCTCCGAATAGGACATTCCATCCCGCTTGTTAAGCAACAGGACTTCCTTTCTCTTCTTGGGGAGGCTGTCAATGGCTGCCCATAGCATGGCCCAAACAAAGGAACGGGATTCATTGTCGTCATCAACGGTATCCACTTCCATTTGCCTAAGGGCTTCATCATCTGAAAGGTTCTTAAGAACGTCAATGCATTTGTTATGGACAGTCTTGTACAGATAGGATTTCGCATATTCAGGAGCCTTCCCTTCCTGAACCTTGAGCCAATATGCGATGAATGCCTCCTGGGCTACATCTTCAACCATTTCTGGATCAGGCAGATACTTCGCAGCATAGAGACACAACGGCTTGTAGTAAAGCCGGAACAATTCCTCTATGTCCTTCTTCCTTGCCACTTGACGCACGATCCGTTTTTTTATTATAACGTCGACTTTTGCAGAAACCGGCAGATGAATGCGAAAGTGTTGTGTAAAAATAGCAAAAAAAACGTTCTCCCGATTAATCCTATCTCCATACATTCCCATTGTGCCGTGCAATGGATAGTCTTTGAGACCAATAAGATACGCAAAATTCCTGTCTCAGTTTTGATACAGGAATCTCATGTATTTATCTATGTATCAAATAATTACATTGCACGGCGCTGATGAAGCACGGCACACGAGACACGGTAACGAGGCACGGCGCCGAGGTGCAATGGATATCAGATGCTGAAGTTGTGCCAGTGGGGGCCGAAGCGCTCGAAGGCCTGGCGGTCGAGCATCTCGCGGTCGTCGGGATGGGCTATGCCGATCCGGAGCTTGGCGCGCTCCTGCAGGGACTTGCCGTAGAGGTCCACGGCGCCGTACTCGGTGACGATCCAGTGCGCGTCAGCGCGCGGAGTCACCACGCCTGCGCCGGGATTGAGGACCGAGACGATCTTGTTCTTTCCCTTATTGGTGCGTGAAGCGAAGGCGGTGATAGACTTGCCGCCCTTGGACATAGTAGCGCCCTTGACGAACTCGAGCTGGCCTCCGGTGCCGGAGAAGATGCGCGTACCGATGGAGTCGGCGCTTATCTGGCCGGTGAGGTCCACCTCGGTGGCGGAGTTGATGGCCTTCATCCTGGGGTTCTGGGCGATGATCCAGGGATTATTGGTATAGGCTATGTCTTTCATCAGGACGTCGGGATTGTCGTCGATGAACGAATACACCTCCTGGCTGCCGAGCAGGAACGAAGCCACGACTTTGCCCTTGTCGATATTCTTGCAGGCGCCGTTGATTACTCCGGACTTGATCAGTCGCAGCAGGCCGTCGGCGAACATCTCGGTATGGAGACCGAGGTTCCTGTGGCCGCCGAGCTGGGCTGCGAGGGCGTTGGGAAGGGCTCCGATGCCCATCTGGATGCAGTCGCCATCCTCCACCAGGGCAGCGCAATTCTTACCTATAAGCACCTCTGTAGGAGTAGGTTCGGCGAAATTGGCAGTAACCAGCGGAGTATCGTCCTCGACCAGATAGTCGAAACGGTCCAGGGACACGAGGTCGCCGTGGGCGTAAGGGACGTTGGGATTGATCACGCCGATGACGAGTTCGGCCGTCTCGACGGCGGCGACGGAGCAGTCGACGGAAGTGCCAAGGGACACCATCCCATTCGCATCCGGCCTGGAGACGTTCACCAGGGCCGCACCGAGTTTGATGAAGCCGTCGCGGTAGAGCTTCTGGCTCTCTCCGAGATGGACGGGGAGGTAGTCGGCATAACCGGCGTTGACGTTAGCACGCACGTTGGGGCCCACGAAGAAGCCCTGCTCGAAGAAGATACCTTCGTAGCGCGGCTCGGAATAGGGAGCCGGACCCTCGGTATGGAAATGATGGAAATGCAGGTCCTCCACCTCGCCGGCGTCGGCCCTGCGGCACAGGGCCTGTATGAGGATGTGCGGAACGCTGGCCACACTGCTGAGATGTATGTGGCTGTGGGATTTGATGTGGCTGACGGCCTCGTCGGCGGATACGAATCTGATTTCTTTCATTTCGGTATTATGGGTATTAGTTATTTTGGGGAGTGCAAAGATACTATCTTTTTTGTAATTTTGTAGAAATCAAATGTACATGCACACGAGAGAGGAAAAGATACAGGCTTTCGGCAGGCTGCTCGACATAATGGACAATCTCCGCGAACGCTGTCCGTGGAACGCCGAGCAGACGATGGAGACCATACGCCCCATGACCGAGGAGGAGGTCTACGAACTCAGCGACGAGATAGTCAAGGGCAACGGCCAGGGCATTGCCAAGGAGATAGGCGACCTGCTCTACCACATGGTCTTTTACGCCAGGATAGCCCAGGAGAAAGGCGACTTCGACATAGCCGACTGCATCGACAAGGTCTGCCACAAGATGGTCTTCCGCCACCCGCACGTCTTCCGTGCGGACGGAAGCCTGCTCCCGGAGGGAGAAGCTCCGTCCGCCAAGGAGATCGCAGACACATGGGAGATAGTCAAGGCCAAGGAGAAGGACGGCAACAAAACAGTAATGAGTGGCATCCCCGACACCATGCCTGCCCTGCTCAGGGCGCTCTCCATGCAGGAAAAGGCGCGCGGCTGCGGCTTTGACTGGAAAGACAGGGAGGGCATCTGGGACAAGTTGAAGGAGGAGTGCAGGGAGATAGAAGAAGCCGCGGACGCGGAAGAGCTGGAACTGGAGTTCGGAGACCTCCTCTTCACCGTCATCAACGCCGCGAGGCTCTACGGAGTCGACCCCGAGGCGGCGCTTAGCCGCACCTGCGGCAAGTTCCGCCGCCGTTTCGACTACCTCGAGCGCAAGGTGCGCGAGGACGGCCGCGGCTTCGCCGGAATGACCTTGGAGGAGATGGACGCCTTCTGGGACGAAGCCAAGTCCAAGGGACTGTAATTATAATCTACAAATCATAATTAAATGAAAGTCAATCGCTTTTTTGTTTTCAGCGTTCTGGCGGCGCTGGTCGCCTGTGCCTCGCCTGAACCGGTGGACCAGGACGGCAGCATCCTGTGGTTCGCCAATTCCAGGCCTTACGGGGAGGTATTGACCTCCGTGGAGACAAGGGTGGACGGCAGTCTTGCTCCGGAAGGATACCACGTCTTCGACGAGGCCGGCAGGCGCATCGTGGCCGGCGGCTCCGAGGCCGGCGTGCGCTACGGCGTGTACGCCTTGCAGCGCGCCGAGGCCCTCGGCCAGGCCGGCCCCGGCATCGACCTCGCATCCGAGCCTTATTACGAGTACCGCATCCTCAACCACTGGGACAACCTCGACGACTCGGTGGAGCGCGGTTATGCCGGTCCCTCGATGTGGGAGTGGACCTCGCCGCAGATTCCCGAGGAGCGCATCCGCCTCTACGGCGATCTCTGCGCCTCCGTCGGCATCAACGGCTCGGTCCTCAACAACGTCAACTCCAA
>JAFZPY010000056.1 GCA_017552475.1 Bacteroidales bacterium
ATCATCAAAGAGCGCCATGGCATCGACATAGACATAGAGGCCATCCCCATCGATGACAAAGAGACCTACGAGCTCTACGGCCGCGGCGACACCACCAGCGTGTTCCAGTTCGAGTCCGGCGGCATGAGGGAATGGCTCCAGAAACTCCACCCGGAACGCTTCGAGGACCTCATCGCCATGAACGCCCTCTACCGTCCGGGACCTATGGACTACATCCCGGACTTCGTAGACCGCAAGCTCGGTCTCAAGAAGATAGAATACGACCTCCCCGAGATGGAGGAATACCTCAACGACACCTACGGAGTCACCGTCTACCAGGAGCAGGTCATGCTGCTCTCACAGAAGCTCGCCGGGTTCACCAAAGGCGAAGCCGACAAGCTCCGCAAGGCGATGGGTAAAAAGCAGATAGACATCCTTAACTCCCTCAAGGATAAATTCATGTCCGGCGGCATAGCCAACGGGCACCCGGAGAAGATCCTTGACAAAATCTGGAAGGACTGGGAGAAATTCGCCCAGTACGCCTTCAACAAGTCACACGCCACCTGCTACGCATGGGTGAGCTACCAGACCGGCTGGCTCAAAGCCCATTACACCTCTGAATTCATGGCTTCCTGCCTCACATGCGCCAAGAGCATGGACGAGATCAAGAAGATCATGGACGACAGCAAAGCCCATAAAATCAAAGTCCTCAACCCGGACGTCAACGAAAGTTCCGCCCACTTCACCGTCAACAAGGACGGCGACATCCGCTTCGCCCTCTCCGGTATCAAGGGCTTCGGCGCCAACGTCGTCGACGCCATAATCGCCGAGCGCGAAAAGAACGGCCTCTTCACGGACCTCTTCGACTTCGTTGAGCGCATGTGCTCCTCCATGAGCCGCAAGGCCTTCGAGGTGCTTCTTTACTCCGGAGCTCTTGACGGCTTCGGCTACAAACGCTCCCAGTACACCCTCCCCTGCAAAAACGGCAACCTCTTCATAGATGAAATCGTCCGTTACGCCGAACTCTTCCGCAACGACAAGGCAGACACCTCCGCCTCCCTCTTCGGAGAGATGGAAGAGATGAAGCCCGAGCGCCCGGAAATGCCAGAAATGACCGGCGAAGAGGATATCCTCAGCCTTCTCCAGAACGAAAAGGACCTCGTAGGCATGTACCTCTCCTCCCACCCTCTAGACCGCTACGACTTCGAAATCAAAACCTTCACCACCTGTGAGATGACCGGCATCCCCGAGCTCATCAACGAATGTGAATCCGCCAAAAAGACGGCCAAAGTGGCCATAGCAGGCATTGTCACATCCTTCTCCCAGATGACCACCAAGACCGGCCGTCCGTGGTCGAAAACCATTATCGAAGACTACAGCGGCAGCTACGAACTCGCTCTCTTCGGCAAAGACCACGAAGCCTTCATGAGTTATATGAAGCCTCACGAGGCCCTCTATATAGAAGGCGAAATCGGGGAGAAATACTTCCTCAAGCCCGAAGAACGTGCCCAAGGCAAGACCTCTCCCTACACCTTCAAAGTCAAGAAAATAGGCCTCCTCGGCAACATCACCGACAATCTCCTCGACGGCTTCTCCTTCGACCTCACCACCACCATGCTGAGCGACAACTTCCGCAACGGCCTCGTCTCCGTCATCAAGAAACACAAAGGCACCCAGCCCCTCACCATGTTCCTCTTCGACCCGGAGACCCACTACCGCATCCAGTTCCTCTCCCGCAAATTCCAGGTCGCCGTCACCTCCGACTTCATCTCCGACCTCCGCTCCCTCGGCATCACCCACTACGAGCCCCACCGCAAATCTTAACATGTTGGCTCTTACAGTTTTCTTCCCCAGCTTTTTATGATGCCGAAGATGGCTTTATAGAGGAGGAATAATCCCGGATGATGAGGAAGTCCGGCCGATTTGAATTCTTTCAACAGCCTCTCTGAGGCCTCGCGGGCTTCGGGAGAGGGGCTTTTTCTGACTTTACGGAAGGAGCTTATCAGATTCTTGCCGAGGCTGCTTCGAAGCACAGTAAGTTCGGTCCTTGAGAACCGACCGGAACTGCAGACATAGCGGAACAGCGTCAGCTGAGAGCGGATATACTCAACTTCCGTCGACAATTTCTTTGCCCCGAGAATACTCTCTCCATGCTGGACATAATGATACAAAGGCTGGTCGTTGACGCAGACCGTTGATGCCTTCTCAAACAGTTTATACAAGATCTGCTGGTCTTCAAACAAATGGCCCGTGGGGAAACTAAACCCGTCAAACAACTCTCTTCTGTATAGCTTGTCCCACAAATAAAGCCTTATCTTATAATCTATCAGCAGCTCCACCAGGGCTTGATGTGCCGTCAGTACGAAGGAACTGCCTGCTGCTTGCCCGGAGCGTAAAGGCTCGCCGTCAACAGTCTCCATCACATGTCCGCAGATAGCAATATCGGCATCGTGTTTTTTCACATCCTCAACCAGTGTCCCCAACATCTCCGGCTCTACCCAGTCATCGCTGTCGATAAACCCGATATATAGCCCCTTAGCATGCTTCAGCCCCGTATTACGGGCCTCTGCCACGCCACTGTTAGCTGTATGGACCACTTTTATCCTGGCGTCTCTCACAGCCCAGTCATCAGCAATATGGCCCGTCTGATCCGTTGAGCCGTCATCGATGATAATCGCCTCAAAGTCCTCAAAGGTCTGTCCGCACAACGACGCTACACACCGGTCTAAATACTTCTCAGTATTATACGCAGGGATGATTATGGATATGAGTGGGTTTTGCATGCACAAAAGTACAAAATTAGCGCCGACCTGCAAGGGTCGGCGCTGAATAGTATGAGTTAAATCCGAAAGAAATTTCTGCTATTTCTTTTTGCGGGCTGCAGCTTTTTTGGCTTCGGCACGCTGGATGGCATCGAACATGACGGGAGTACCAATCATGATGGATGCATATGTACCGATCAGGATACCGAGGCAGAGCGCCACTGCAAGACCCCTTATGGACTCGCCGCCGAAGAACGCGATGGCAAGCATAGGGAGGAGGGTGGATACCGAGGTGTTGACGGTACGGGTAAGGGTAGCGTTGAGGGCCGTGTTGACGGTCTCGCGGAAGTCCGCATTGGGATGCAGGCCCTTCTGCTCACGGATACGGTCGAAGATAACCACGTTGTCATTGATAGCGTATCCGATGATGGTCAGGATGGCCGCGATGAAGGTCTGGTCAATGTCAAGGTTGAACGGCAGGATGCCGGTGAACAGCGAGAAGAAACCGATCACGATGACAGCTGTGTGTGCGAGTGATACCACGCCGCCGAGACCCCATGCCCAGCCTTTGAAACGGAATGCGATGTAGCCGAAGATAACCAGAAGTGCGAGGAGCACGGAGATCACTGCTGAGCGCTGGATATCGCGGGCGATGGTAGGGCCGACCTTGTCGGAGGAGATGATACCGTTGGGGTTGTTGAGGGTGTTGCGGAAGTCATCGTAGGTGATGTTGGAAGCATAGAAAGGCTTCATGGCATCGAAGAGCATCTGCTCGACCTCGGCATCTACGGAAGAAGACTCGTCTTCCACCTTGTACTGGGTCGTGATCTTCATCTGGCTCTCACCACCGAACTGCTTAACCTCGACAGCTCCGTCAAACTTGGCTACGGCAGCTTCGCGAACTGCTTCAGCGGAAACAGCCTGGTCGAAACGTACAACATAGGTACGACCACCGGTGAAGTCTACACCGTAGGTGAAGCCCTTGAGGGAGATGGAGAGGATGGAGATTACGATGAGTGCTCCGGAGATAATGTAAGAGTATTTCTTGGCGCCGATGAAATCGACGTGAGTATTCTTGAGGAAGTTGCGTGAGAATCCGCTGGAGAGAGACACCTGCTTGCCCTTCTGGATACGGCTGTCGAAAATCAGACGTGTGATGAAGATAGAGGTGAGGACGGATGTCACGATACCGATCATAAGGGTGGTTGCGAAGCCCTGCACAGGACCGGAACCGAAGAGGAAAAGGATGAGACCGGTGAAGAAGGTGGTCAGCTGACCGTCGATGATGGCTGAGTATGCATTCTTATAACCGTCCACAACTGCCATGCTGAATCCCTTGCCTGCGGCAATCTCTTCCTTGATGCGTTCGTAGATGATCACGTTGGCGTCGACGGCCATACCGAGGGTCAGGACGAGACCGGCGATACCGGGCAGGGTCAGGACGGCACCGAATGAAACGAGGGCTCCGAAGAGGAAGACAACGTTGCAGAGGAGGGCGGCGTCAGCGATGAGACCGGCTCCACGGTAGAAAACTACCATGTAGAGGAGCACGAGAAGGAACGCGATGATGAAGGAGATGAGACCAGCCTTGATGGATGCGCTACCGAGGGAAGGACCTACAACCTGTTCCTGGATGATTTTTGCAGGAGCGGGGAGTTTACCCGACTTGAGCACGTTGGCAAGGTCTTCTGCCTCCTGGACGTCGAAATTGCCGGTGATGGAGGAGTTGCCTCCGGTGATGGCATTCTGGACATTGGGGTAGGAGTACACGAGGCCGTCAAGGACGATGGCGATCTGGTTGCCGACGTTGTCAGCGGTGAGGCGTGCCCACTTGGATGCGCCTTCGGCGTTCATCGTCATGGATACTGAGGGGTGACCCTGATTGGTGCTGCCGTTGAACTCGACGCGGGCGTCGGTAACAGCTGCGCCGTCAAGGGGGGCCTTGCCGTCGCGAGATGAAGACTTGATGGCTACAAGCTCATAGACATTGGCACCCTTGACATACTCGGAAGGTTTGACGGTCCACATGGGGATGAGGCCCTGAGGGAGCACGTCTTCAGCCATAGCGAGGTATTTGTTGACAGTGGCAGTGTCCACGCCGCTGGCGAAGCCGAGGCAGGCGTTGTTCATGCCGCTGGGAGAAAGGACGGCGAAGAGAGGGTGCTGTTTGGCGAATTCAGCGCCTGCGGCCTTGATGGAGTCGGCAGCGGAGGCGAACTCCTGTGAGATGGCCACGGTGTCGCCCATGTTGCGGAGAATGCGGGCCACGGCGGCATCAGCTGCTTCGAGGTTGACCTCATTGGCCTTGAATGTGGGCCAGAATTCGAGTGAGGCAGTACCCTGGAGGAGCTTGCGCACACGCTCAGGGTCTTTTACGCCAGGAAGCTCGATGAGGATCTTGCCGCTGTTTTCGATACGCTGGATATTGGGCTGGGTGACGCCGAAACGGTCGATACGGTTGCGGAGCACGTTGAAGGAGTTGTCAATGGCGCTCTTGGCCTCTGCGCGAATGACGTCAATCACCTGGGGATTGGTAGATTCGGGCTTGATCTTGTCACGCATCTCGTATGTACCGAAGATGGCGGCAAGGCTCTTGCCTGAAGCAGTCTCTTCCCAAGCCTGGGAGAAGAGGGTGATGAAATCCGTGGTGGTATTGACGTTGCGGCTCTTGGCGAGGGTCATGGCGGAGAGGAAGTCGGGATCCGTGCTGTTGCCGGAAAGAGCCCTGACGAGGTCCTCAAGCTGGACCTGGAGCATGACGTTCATACCGCCTTTGAGGTCGAGACCGAGGTTGATTTCCTTTTCCTTGACGCTCTGGAAAGTGTATGCGAAATACACCTTCTCCGAACTGATCGAGTCGATGTACGCCCTGTTGCGTACGTTTGCCACTGAGTCGAGGACAAAGTCCCTGACGTCTGCGGACACGTTGTTGGCTGCTACGAACTGCTCAGCCTTGGCCTGTGCGTATTTAGCTGCCTTGCCTTCCTGGATACGGGTGACCGCAGTGAAGGAGAGCTGCCAGAGACAGGCTATGGCCAGAAGGATCGCAACGAGTCTGATTGCACCTTTGCTTTGCATGTTTTCTGATATATTTTAAATTATTTTGTCTTATCGTCTTAGTGCCGCCGGAAGCCCTATTTGGCCCAGCTTCGGCAAAATAGGGTACAAATTTACAATTTTTTTCTTAGAATGAAACTTTATCCCTACTTATTTCTTATTTTTGTAATCCTGAATCAAAGACATCATGCCAAAGCACACAAGTACCCTGATAATAGCATTTTCCATCCTCTCCATACTGTCCTCAGCCACGGTGGCGCAGATGCCTCGCGACGTGGCCCGTCTCATCCATGAAGGCGACTCGCTGCACCGGGCATATTGTTTTCGCAGCGCCCTCGATGCCTATGACGGAGTCATGAAGGCCCTGGGAGACTCCGTCGGTGCACTCGCAGTAGGAGACCGCATCGCCAAATCCCAAAAAGCCCTGCAGATGACGGGGTATTGCGCCAGCCCCACCGTGGTTGCACGCGAACGCTTCCCGCTCTCCACTTTCTTCCTCTACTACCCCCTTCCCGACAGGTCCTGGCACACGCTTGCCGACCAGGCTGACAGCACCACCCTCAACAGCCTCTGCCCGTTCATCTACGCCCCCGAAAACACCGAAGTGACGCTTCCCTTCTCCCCCGAATCACTGCCCATGCCGTCTCCGGACGGAGAGACTATCTTCTTCTCTTCCAATGACCTCGACGGAATCGGCGGCTACGACCTGTACTCCAGCAGCATTGACCCTGCCACCGGCGAGTGGTCCGCTCCCGTCAATCTCGGCTACCCTTTCAATTCCCCCGCCGATGATTTCCTCCTCCTCAACACATCCGACGGCCGCTACACCATCTTCGCCTCCAACCGCAACAGCCCCTCCGACAGCGTAGACATCTACGTCCTCGAATATGACCCCGCCCCCACCAGAAGAGCAATCACCGCTCCCGAGGAGCTGTGCTCCCTGCAGGAACTCGACCCTCTCCGCGACCCTCTCCGGTTCGACAACTCCTCCACCGTCGAATCCATGCCGGACAACAGTGCCATCAAACGCTACATGGACCTCACTGCCAAGGCACGCGCCCTCCAGGACTCACTATCCCGTACCCGAAAAGAAATACAGCAGATGGAAGCGGAATTTCTCCGCGACGGCATAGCATTCAACCTCGACGGCGTACAGAATTCGGCAGACCGCGAGGTCGTCGGGGCCGGCAAGGGTTACACTTTCACGCGCCACAACATGGGTGCTCCCCTGATCTTCGTGGTTTTTGAAAAATAATCACTATCTTTACGGTGATAAGCATACACCACACATGGGACTAATTATCACACTACTGCTACTCGGACTGGTTCTACTTTTCGTGGAACTGTTCCTCGTCTCCGGCGTCGGCATCGCCGGTTTTCTCGGAATCGCGGCTTTCGTATGGGCTTCAGTCCATGCCTTTAACACCCTCGGGCCGACCGAAGGCAGTATCGTCACCGCCATCTCCGTCATTCTCGTTGGTCTCGCCGTCGTCTACGCTCTTCGCGGCAAGACATGGCAGCGCTTCGAGCTCGGTTCGGTCATCGGCAATACGCCGCGCACCGATGCCAAAGTCTCCGTCGGCGACACCGGTACCACCATCTCGCGCATCGCCCCCATGGGAACAGCCCGCATCGGAGACATCACCTGCGAAGTCCGCAGCGTCTCGGGCATGATTGACCCCGGCACCGAAATCGTCGTGACATCCGTGACCGACCACAAGATAACCGTAAAACCATCATAACCCATAACAGAAATGCCTTCCATCATCATCTGGGCCGCAATCATATTCATAGGCCTCATCATCCTTCTCTGGTTCTTCCCTGTAGCACTCTGGTTCCAGGCCCTTCTCTCCGGGGTTCATGTCCCTCTCATCCAGCTGATACTCATGCGCTGGAGAGGCGTCAGCCCCAGCACAATCGTCATCGCGATGATCACCGGGACCAAAGCGGGACTTTCCCTGAAATCCAACGAACTTGAAGCCCACTATCTGGCAAAGGGCAATGTGACCAAGGTCGTCAATGCCCTCATCTCCGCAGACAAGGCCAATATCCCTCTTGACTTCAAGACAGCCGCAGGCATCGACCTTGCCGGGCGTGATGTCTTCGAGGCTGTCCAGATGTCAGTCAACCCTAAAGTCATCAACACTCCTCCCGTAGCAGCCGTGGCCAAAAACGGCATCCAGCTCATTGCCAAGGCCCGCGTCACGGTGCGCGCCAATATCAACCAGCTCGTCGGAGGCGCAGGAGAAGAGACAGTACTCGCCCGCGTAGGTGAAGGTATCGTATCCTCCATCGGCTCCGCCGAAAGCCACAAAGAGGTGCTGGAGATGCCTGAAATCATCTCCAAGGCCGTTCTCAACAAGGGGCTCGACGCCGGCACCGCTTTCGAAATCCTCTCCATCGACATCGCTGACATCGATATCGGTAAAAACATCGGCGCCGTCCTCCAGATGGACCAGGCCGAAGCCGACAAGAATATCGCCCAGGCCCGCGCAGAAGAGCGCCGCGCCATGGCCGTCGCTCTCGAACAGGAGATGAAGGCCAAGGCTCAGGAAGCACGCGCCAAGGTCATCGAAGCCGAATCACAGGTCCCCCTGGCCATGGCCGAGGCTTTCCGCAGCGGCAATCTCGGTATCATGGATTATTACCGCATGAAGAACATCCAGGCAGACACCGACATGCGGGAAAACATCTCGAAACAATAATTCTTTCCAATATTTTTACTCTCTATGGCAACAATCATCTACATCGTCGGTCTCATACTTGCCATCATGGCGGTATTGGACATTTTCAAGAAAAACATCTCCCTTGGAGGCAAGATAATAGCCGCCCTGCTCGTACTTCTGACGAGCTGGATCGGCCTTGCCGTCTACTTCCTCTTCGCCAAGGACCGTCTGGAAAGCTGGTTCAAATAGAAGAGACTACTCTCTTACGCTGAAAGCGAATATCACCGCCTCGGAGAAGACCTCTCCGGGGCGTATTGTTGTATCAGGGAAGTCAGGATGATTGGGTGAGTCAGGGCAGTGCTGGCATTCTATGGCAACGCCTTCATAGTCACGGTAGGGACGGCCGCATTTAGCCATAGGCGAGCCGTCAAGCCAGTTGCCGGTGTACACCTGGACGGCGGGCTGGGTAGACAGGACGTCGAGCTGGCGGCCTGATGCTTCGGAATAGAGTGTGGCCACATTGTTGAGTTGGCCGGGCATCGCGCCGTCGACGAGCCAGCAGTTGTCATAGCC
>JAFZPY010000057.1 GCA_017552475.1 Bacteroidales bacterium
CCTATTAAAAAGAAATAACCTTTTATTTCTAAATATTTAATACAATGGCTAAATTGAAAACCAACTCCGGTGCCAAAAAGCGCTTTACGCTTACCGGATCGGGAAAGATCAAGAGGAAGCACGCTTATCACAGCCACATCCTCACCAAGAAGACCAAGAAGCAGAAGAGAAATCTCGACCATTTCGCCATCCTCAAGGGAGACGACGTAAAGAGAGTAAAAGAGCTTCTCGTCCTCTAAGTTAATTAATGTTCAACTGGAATGCAGTAAGAAGCATCGTCCGCTCCATGCGGAAGGTCACTGCCTCCAAAAAGTATTTTAAAAATGCCTAGATCAGTCAATTCAGTTGCCTCAAGGGCACGCCGCAAGAAGATTCTTAAGAGAACCCGCGGTAATTTCCTTTCAAGGAAGAATGTATGGACGGTAGCAAAGAACACCTACGAAAAAGGTCTCACCTATGCTTACCGTGACCGTAAAGCCAAGAAACGCGAGTTCCGCGCTCTCTGGATCCAGCGTATCAACGCCGCTGCCCGTCAGTACGGTATCTCTTACTCCCAGTTCATGGGCAAGCTCGCAAAGCAGAACATCGGACTCAACCGCAAGGTTCTTGCAGACCTCGCCATGAATAATCCCCAGGCCTTCGAAGCTATCGTGAATTCTGTAAAATAGCGACCTGCCATGAGCCTGAGGGACATCACTCAAAACCGTTTCGTAAAGCTGGGATTCTGGTCCCTGCTCTACACGGCATGGGTGATCTGGCTCGGAAACTATTGGTGGATTCTCGGCCTCGTCGTGATATTCGACCTCTGTGTCACCCGCAAGGTGAAGTGGGCTTTCTGGAAGAAAGACTACAAGGAGGGAGAGCCTCACAATTTCTGGCTGGACTGGCTTGACGCACTGATTTTTGCAGTTCTCGTCGTCACTCCCATCAATATTTTCGCTTTCCAGGCTTTCAAGATTCCCTCATCGTCGATGGAGAGTTCTCTCTATACCGGAGACCATCTCTTCGTCAGCAAGCTCACTTATGGCCCCAGGGTGCCCCAGACACCGCTGACCGTCCCTTTCACGCACAACGTCGTGTTTGGCAAGGAGTCTTATTCGACCCTTATCCAAAACGGCTATCGCCGTCTCAAGGGCTTCAGACAGGTTCAAAGGGGTGATTATGTGGTCTTCGGTTTCCCTCACGGGGATACTGTCCTGACCAAAGCTCCTGCCGATGATTACTACACATGGGTAAGGACTTCAGGAAGGGAATATACTATCGAGAGGCTCGGCCCCATCAAGGTTAGGCCTACCGACAAGAAAGACCACTATGTCAAGAGATGCGTTGCACTCCCGGGTGACACGCTCACGGTAAAGGACGGCCTCGTATACATCGACGGTGTACAGCAGGAAGTCTATCCCGGAGTACAGCTCACCTATACCGTCATTACCGACGGACGCAAGCTCTCTCCCCGTGTCGTAGACGAGCTCGGGCTCAATACAGGCGAACTCTGGTTCGATTCCCGCATCCCGGGTTATCCCCGGATGCCTCTCACGGCAGCGATGCTGGAAAAGGTCAGGGACCTCTCGACTGTCGTCGAAGTGATACCGGTTCTGGATGTATATCCTCCGGACATGCCGGATTCGTATCTCACGATATTCCCCTTCACTGACGACACCAGATGGACCAGGGACTATTTCGGTCCGCTGTGGATCCCTAAAAAGGGCGCTACTGTCAGTCTTACGGCTGCCAACCTGCCTCTTTATGAAAGGATCATCAGGGACTACGAACACCACAGTCTTCATGTAGCGCCGGACGGTGCGATAGTTATCGATGGCGAGCCATCCGATAGCTATACGTTCGGACAGGACTACTACTTTATGATGGGTGACAACAGGCACAATTCCCTCGACTCAAGATACTGGGGATTCGTTCCTGAAGACCACATAGTCGGTAAACCCGCTGTGATCTGGTACTCATCTGACAGGAACAAGTCGTTCCCCAAAAACATAAGATGGCGCAGATTCTTTAAATTTGTCTGAAATCCTTGTAATTCAGAAATTTTTAAGCGATATTTGCAGCCCCTTGTAAATCGAATAATTATAAAAAGTTAATACAATGTCAAAGGTTTGTCAAGTAACTGGAAGGAAGAGAATGATCGGCAACAACGTCGCTCACTCTAAACTGCGCACCAAGCGCGACTTCGCCCTCAACCTTAAGACCAAGAGGTTCTGGTCTGAGGAAGAACAGAGGTACATTACTCTCAAAGTGACCTGCAAGGGTATGAGAATCATTGAGAAGAACGGTCTCGAGGCCACTCTCAAGAAAGCTCAGGAAAAAGGATATGTTAACCTTGTTTAATTTATTGTAATATGGCAAAGAAAGCAAAAGGAAACAGGGTGCAGGTCATCCTGGAGTGCACCGAGCAGAAAGAGAGCGGTGTACCGGGAATGTCAAGATACATTACCACCAAGAACAAGAAGAATACACCTGACCGTCTTGAAAGGATGAAATTCAATCCTTACCTCAAGAAAGTCACTCTTCACCGTGAGATTAAATAACAATAAAGAGAATATACTATGGCAAAGAAAGCAGTCGCAACCTTCGATGCAAAAGCCGGTGCCAAGCACATGGTTAAATGCATCCGCATGGACAAGTCTCCCAAGACCGGCGCTTATGTTTTCACAGAGCAGCTTGTCGAGGAGGGAAAGGAGAAAGAATTCTTCGCTAAGAAATAATTCCCTTTACATATAGCTATACAGAGAGCAGGCGGACCTTGATTTCGGTCGGCCTGCTCTTTTTTTCTGTGCCGTTTTTGATTATATTTGCAGGTTACAAATACGATACGATGGGAATATTTGACAAAGGAGTAAAAAAGACCAACCAAAGCTTCTTCCAGAAGCTTTCAAGAGCCATTGTCGGCAAGTCAAAAGTCGACGATGACGTGCTTGACGCAATCGAAGAAGCGCTCATCTCGTCCGATATGGGAGTGGAGACCACATTGAAGCTCATTGACAACCTTGAGGACCGCGTGGAGAAGGATAAATACATGTCCATGGAAGAACTGGCCGATATCCTGAGAGATGAGATCGGAGAGCTTCTTGATATCTCCGGAGATGATGGCGTGGTCGTCCCTTTTGATTTCTCGAAGAAACCTTATGTCATTCTGGTAGTCGGAGTCAACGGCGTGGGCAAGACCACAACCATCGGCAAGCTTGCGAGCATGCTCAGGGCGCAGGGCAAGAAGGTCGTTGTCGGCGCAGCCGACACCTTCCGCGCCGCTGCCGTTGAACAGCTCACCATTTGGGCAGAGCGTGCCGGCGTGGATATTGTAAAGCAGGAGATGGGCTCGGATCCGGCTTCCGTGGCATACGATGCAGTGCGTTCCGCCACCGCAAAAAGTGCGGATGTCGTACTTATAGACACCGCCGGCCGTCTCCACAACAGGGTTGACCTTATGAACGAACTCACCAAGATACGCAACGTCATCCGTAAAGTTGTCCCTGACGGCCCTCATGAGGTCCTTCTCGTACTTGATGGCTCCACCGGCCAGAATGCATTTGTACAGGCGCGTGAGTTTTCAAAAGCGACGGATGTCACCGCCCTTGCCGTCACCAAGCTTGACGGTTCCGCAAAAGGTGGCGTGGTTGTCGGCATCGTGGACCAGTTCCGAATTCCGATTAAGTTTATTGGCATTGGAGAGGGCGTGGATGACCTGAAAGTATTCGACAAGAAAGAATTCGTCGGGTCGCTTTTCTCTGTTCAGGATATTGAAAGATAATAAGACAGATATATGAAAATTTCCTACAATTGGCTCAAGGATTATCTTGAGTGCGACCTTAACCCAGAGCAGCTTGCCGAGGCTGTAACATCCATCGGCCTTGAAGTCGGTTCAGTCACTACTCAGGAAGAGATCCCGGGCGGACTCGCCGGAGTCGTCGTGGCTGAAGTCCTCGAATGCGCTGAGCATCCTGATTCAGACCACCTCCACATCACCAAGGTCAACGACGGCACAGGCGAGCCCGTCACGGTCGTTTGCGGTGCCCCCAACGTAGCAGCAGGACAGAAAGTCCTTTTTGCCCGCATCGGTACCGTCCTTCCAGGCGACTTCAAGATCAAGAAATCCAAGATCCGCGGCGTCGAGTCCTTCGGTATGATCTGCGCCGAAGATGAACTCGGTATCGGCAACGACCATGCCGGTATCATGGTTCTCCCCGCCGATGCCGTGGTCGGCACTCCCGCCAAGGAATATCTCCACCTCGCCGAGGACGCCCTCATCGAGATTGATCTTACCGCCAACCGCATTGACGGCGCATCCCACATCGGTGTGGCCCGTGACCTCTATGCATATCTGAAATCACGCGACATTCCCTGCCGCCTCAATATCCCCGACGTCTCGGCATTCAAAGAGGCAGACGGCGAATCAATTCCCATCGAAGTCCAGGACAATGCCGGCGCTCCCAGATACACAGGTATCACCATCAAGGGTGTCAAGGTGGCGCCATCACCTGAATGGCTCCAGAAAAAGCTCCTCTCCGTCGGACTTCGCCCCATCAACAATATTGTCGACATCTCCAACTTCGTCCTCTTTGAAATCGGTCAGCCGCTTCACACCTTTGATGCGGGCAAAATCGCCGGCGGCAAGGTCATTGTCCGCCGTGCCCGTCAGGACGAACCTCTCAAGACCCTTGACGGCGTTGAGCGCAAACTCGACGCGACAGACATGGTCATTGCCAATGCCGATGGACCCATGTGCCTCGCAGGCGTATTCGGCGGCGAAGACTCCGGCGTGACCGACTCCACTGTCGACGTCTTCATTGAGAGTGCATATTTCGACCCCGTCTCCATCCGCAGGACCTCCAAGAGGCATCAGCTCCAGACCGACGCCTCATTCCGTTATGAGCGTGGAGCGGATCCCGAAGCCGTCGTGTATGCAGGGCACAGGGCCGCGCTCCTCATTCTTGAGCTTGCCGGAGGCCACGTCGTCGGCAAAGTCCGCGAAATCTATCCCGAAAAGATCGAACGTCGCCGCATCAGCCTCGACTACGACCATATCGAACGCTTCATCGGCAAGAAGATCGGCCACGACACCATCGTACGCATCCTTGAAGCCCTCAACTATGAGTTCGTCGAAAAACGTGAAGGCGGTGCCGTCGTTGCAGCACCTACATACATGATTGACGTAACCCGCGAATGCGACGTGGTCGAAGAAATCCTCCGCATCTACGGTTACAACAATATCGAACTCCCCTCCAACCTCCGCATGTCCGTCAACGCCACCCCCTCACCGGAGCCCGAGGCTATCCGCAACAATATCTCCAACTTCCTGGCTGCCAACGGGTTTGTCGAGACAATGAACAACTCCCTCACCAAGGAAGACTACTACACCGCCCTCACTACATTCCCTGCCGAGCGTTGCGTGCACATCGTCAATCCGCTCAGCTCTGACCTCAATGTGATGAGACAATCCCTCATTCCCGGCGGTCTCGAGGTCATTGCCTACAACGTCAACAGGCAAATCTCTTCAATGAAGAACTTCGAATACGGCTCTGTATACCAACGTCTCCCCGGCACTGACGGCACCACCCTCGAAGGCTACGAAGAACATCAATGCTTCGCACTCTTCATTACCGGTACCCCCGACAAGGTATGGCGTACGCCCGCAGTCAAGAGCGATTTCTTCCAGCTCAAAGGCTATGTGGAACTTCTGATGAAACGCTACCGTATCGACCCGGCACAACTTGGCACAAATGCGGCTCCCGCTGACATATTCTCCGAAGGAATTGTATACACCCTTCCCGGACGTGATACGGTCATTGCGACAGTTGGTGCCATCTCGCCCAGGCTCGCAAAGAGATTCGGCATCAAACAGCCGGTCTTCGCAGCTGAGATTGTCTGGCCCGTCTTCTTCGACATGGTCAAAAAGGACAAAGTCGCATTCAAGGAACTTCCCAAGTTCCCCGAAGTACGCCGCGACCTTGCTGTCCTCCTTGATGAAAACGTCAGCTACGGAGACCTCCAGCGCAGTGCATTCCGCGCCGGCAAGAAACTCATCCGTCAGGTATCTCTCTTCGACGTCTACAGAGGCGACAAGATTCCCGAGGGCAAGAAACAGTATGCTATCAACTTCGTGCTCCAGGATCCGGAAAAGACCCTCACTGACAACGATGTAGAGAGTGTAATGAAGAAAGTTCTCTCTACATTCCAGAACGAATACGGAGCGGTACTCAGATAATGCGCCTTATCCGTCATATCGCACTTCTCGTTCTCGCACTTGCCGCCATGGCATCGTGCGGTAGGGGGGAGCACATCATATCCAGAGGCGACATGGCCCGCATCTATGCCGACATGTACATGACGGACCAGTGGATTCTTGTGAATCCTGATTACCGCCGTCTGGCAGATACGACTCTTGTGTACAACCCTGTTTTCGAAAAGTACGGTTATGATACAGACGACTATATTGCCAGTGTCCGGTATTATATGCGTGATCCTGAGCGCTTTTCGAAGATACTCAAGCAGACATCCCGCATCCTTGATGCCGAAGCACGAAAAGTCGCTAAACTCCAGGAAGCCATTGACAAGGCTTCCGGCATGAGGCATCCTGACATGTGGGATGACATTGACTTCTCTGTACCGGTACTTGACAGCCAATATGTTAGAATTGTGGATACCTCTGTCATTGAAGGCATAGTGGCACCCGAGATTCCATATATTGCAGAGACTGCAGATACATTATGCGTAGAATAGCTGCGACATACATACACACCCTTGCCGGTGGGACTCTCCGCAATGGTTTTGTGGAGATAGAAGACGACGGCACTGTTGTCAGGACGGGATTGTGCGAAGATATTTCAGCAGAGCCTGAATTTCATGATGGCGCTGTTGTTCCGGGGTTCGTCAATGCCCATTGCCATATTGAACTGTCCAGCATGAAGGGTCTTTTCCGCAAGGGCTCGGGCATGGCCGGTTTTATTGACCAGATAAATGCGCTGCGCGATACTAAGACGCGTGAGCAGAAGATAGAGGATATCCGCTATTGGATGGACAGGCTCTGGCAGAGCGGCGTTTCTGCCATGGCAGACATTTCCAACGGAGAGGATTCATTCGCTATCAAAGCGGCGTCTCCGATGTACACACGGACATTCCTGGAGGTATTCGGCACAGAACCGGAGGATTGCAGCAGTGTCATGGATGGTGTGGAAAAACTTCGTGAAGTGGCTGAGCGCCATGGCCTTGACGCAGCGCCTACGCCTCATTCCTGCTACACCATGAGTCCCGAACTGGTGACTGCCTCTTCGGCTGCCGGCCTTAAGTCCGGCTTCCTTTCCTTTCATAGTGAAGAAAGTGACGAGGAAGAGCAGATGCTCATTTCCGGCTCCGGCCCCATGTGGGACAACCGTGTGAACGCCGGCATGAGTACCCCTCCCGTGACGGGAAAATCGTCGCTGTTGTATTTTATTGACAGACTGCAGAAAGCACATCCAGCCCCGTTTGACGAGCATATCCTGCTTGTCCATGAGGTGTGCCTCAATCAGGAGGGGGTTGATGCGGTGAAAGCTATGATGCACCATCCCTATTTTGCGATTTGCCCCCTGTCGAACATATTCATTCACAATGCACTGCCGCCGATTGAACTGATGCGCCGCAGCGGTATTCCTATCTGCATTGGCACAGACTCTCTTTCATCAAATGATGAACTTGACATCGTCAAGGAGATGTTCTGCATTCAGGAAAATTTCCCTGACGTGCCTTTTGATGAGATACTTACCTGGGCATCCCGCAACGGTGCGGATTTCCTTGACCGTGAGGAGCTTGGCTCAATTGCAGCGGGCAAGCGCCCCGGTATTGTATTGATTGACAGACTTGACGCTGATGGCAGGCTTACTTCCGCCAGTGCGTCGCGAAGACTCGTATAAGCTTATGATGCGCGAACAACTCGTTTTCGGACCCATCCGAAGCCGACGTCTCGGCTCCTCTCTTGGCATCAACCTCTTGCCGGAGAATGGGAAGCTGTGCAACTTCGACTGCATCTACTGTGAGTGCGGTTGGAATAAGGACGGCCTTGGAGACCATCGTCTGCCTACTGCCGGTGAATTGCGTGAGGCTCTGGAAATCAAGTTGTCCGAATGCCGTGATTCCGCTACTACTATTGACTCCATCACATTCTCGGGCGACGGGGAGCCGACGCTCAATCCTGATTTTGCCGAGATAATAGACATTACTCTCGCCCTTAGAGATAAATACTACCCTTCGGCCAAGGTCTCTGTACTGACCAACGCCACCAGGCTTCATCGCGATGATGTGTTCAACGCCCTTCGCAAGGTTGACAACCCTATACTCAAGCTGGATGCCTCCACTACGGCTGCTGCGCGTGTTATCAATCATCCTTCCGGCCACTATGAAGTGGATGAAGTGGTAAAGGGCATGGAACGCTTCGGTGGAGACTTCATAATGCAGACTATTTTCCTGAAAGCCCCGGGCTTTGACTCTTCCGCGCCGAAGGGCCTGTCAGGCTGGATGGACATTGTAAGACATTTACATCCTCGTGAGATTCAGGTGTATACCATTGACCGCGAGACTCCGCAGAAAGACTTGGTGAAGTTTACACCCGCCGAGATGGAGGCTCTCGTCAGGCCCCTTATCGACGAAGGTTTCAACATACAGATTAAAGGATAACATTAATATATAAGACATGAGCAATTATTCACAAAAGTACGGCTATACCCCCGATAAAGAAGCCATCGACCGCAATATCGAACTCATTGCCGGCAATATCGAGAATGCCGTCAATGCTGATATCCTCAAGGAATGTTTCTCCATAATGGATCTTACGACACTCAGTACGACCGATACACCTTCAAAGGTGGCGGCTTTCGTAGATAAAGTGACAACATTCCAGGCTAAATTCCCCGATTATCCGCTTCCCGCTTCAATATGCGTATATCCTAATTTCGCTTCGGTAGTGAAGGAACACAGATGCTCTCCCGAGCTCCATGTCACCACTGTCGCCGGCTGCTTCCCCACCTCCCAGAGCTATCTTGAGGTGAAGATGCACGAATGTAAGCTTGCAGTGGAGAATGGTGCTGACGAGATAGACATTGTCCTTGCCCTCAACTCTTTCCTTACCGGTGATTTCGCTACCGCTGGGAATGAGATTGCCGCCATGCGCAAGTGCATTGATGAAGCCGCAGCCGCGCAGGGGCGCAAGGTGATCCTCAAGGTCATCATTGAGACCGGCCTCCTCGTTACACCCGAGCGCATCGCGGATGCATCATTCCTCGCTATGGACAACGGCGCTGACTTCATAAAGACTTCCACCGGCAAGGTTGATGTCAATGCCACTCCTATGGCTGCCTATGTCATGTGCGAATGCATCAGGAAATACTACGAGAAAACCGGCCGCAAAGTTGGTTTCAAGGCCGCCGGCGGCATCTCCTCATCAATGGATGCCGTCTGCTACTACATGATTGTTTCTTCCGTTCTCGGAAAAGACTGGCTCAATAAGTCCCTCTTCCGCTTCGGAGTCTCCCGTCTCGCCAATCAGCTCCTTTCCTCCATCGAGCAGAAGACGGTCGCTTTCTTCTAGAGATTGTCGTACTTCTCGGCTCTGGTGAGAAGATGGGCACGAAGGTCCTGCCAGCGATAGTAGGGACCGGAATATGATTGGAGGCCGCGGAATGCGGCTTCTTTTTCGTTATACAGGGTGCGGACTAGAATTTCGTTTTTGCTGTTGCGGTAGAAGATCAGCTGGAGGTTGGAGGCCATTGAGAGATAGCGGAAACTCTGCCATTTGTCAAAGGCTGTTGATGTCTCGTCCATGCGGTCGCCCGGGCCTACAATGTCCATAAGGCCGACAAGGGGCATGATACCGGTGTCGTGACCGAAACGGAGGTCGGCGGCCTTGTCGCTGTCTTTGGAGATGGCGTCATCGGCGCGGCTGACGAAGTCTCGGACGAGGTCGCGGGCTGCCCAGACCATGTTGTCGCCGTATCTGGCGGAGTTGCCCATGTTGATATAGCTGCGGGCGTTGTGCGCTTTGTATTCCGTGACGGCCTCTTCGAAGGTGAAGTATTTCCCTATGATGTCGACGGGGATTTCAAGGCACTGCGCGGCACCCCCGTAGTAGAAGATCTGCTCCATTATTTTCCGGGGGGCGGCGATGGCGTTGGTGAGGCTGTCGGCGCTGACGGTGAAGATCGCTTTTATGAAGCGGTCAGGGTTGATTTCTGCAGTGAGGATGGAGTCCTGGACGTGGCGGGCATAACGCCGTACGTCCTTGCTGTCTTTGCAGTTGTTGGAGAGGAGGTTGATGTATTTGGTGCCGGTGATATATGAGAAGTGCAGGCGGGGAGAGCGGTCGTCAAGTTCAGCTGTGAAGTTGGCCATGCTGATGAGGCATCGGGGAACGATGCTGGATTGGACATCGACGAAGTCTCGTTTTTTGTTGGTGAATACCGGTTTGGCGCGGTTGTAAAGTCTTCCGGCAATCTCGCGGTGCTCACGGCCGCCTCGGCTTGAGAGTTCGCCATCCATGTCAATATGGTCTTCGTGGATGCGGATGACGTCGGCGAAAAGTTCGCGCCCCAGGGGAGTGAGTATGCCGAGACTGTCGGCTTTGCGCATGTAGTCATAGGAGAGGGTGGCGGTGCTGCCGATCATCCGGCGGGAACCATGACGACCGTAGTGACTGACGTAGAATGGCTTGAATCCTTTAGGTGCTGCGGTCTCTGTCTGGGGTATGTATTCGTATGAATGATGGACGCTGGCGAGGCGTTCGGGATTCTCTTTCAGAAGGTCAAGTGTACTCTGGGCATAAAGCCCTGTCGAAAATAATCCGAAAACAGCGAGCGCTGTGGCCGTGAAATGTGAAAATCTGTTCATATCCTGTGAAATTATATACTCGCAAAGATAAAAAAACGGCCTTGTAAATACAAGAGCGGCCGAAAGTTCAATTAAACGTTTCATTTTTTTTTAAACGGATAACGTGCCATATTTTTGCGGTCGACCAAATATTTTTCAAGGAGTTATGAAGAACTTATTCACATTTGCGCTGCCGGTTTTAATCCTGGTCTCATGCGGTCAGGACCGGCTTGGGGTCGACGCTGACGACCCGCTGGATTCATTTACTGACAAGGTCGACCACGAGATGATCGAGTTGGGCGACAAACTGGATGACCCTTATTCGGTCGACAATGTCAATTCCGCTATCGCCAGTCTTTATCCTACGAAAGCGGGACGATCGGATGTCACGGCGACTGACCTTTATGTGAGGTTTCTTCCGTCGGATGACGAGCAACTGGAGCGACTGTGTAATTTAGGGCTGGAACTTGTCGATCATCCAGTGGACTATCAGATCGTCAGGGAGGGCGATTATTATCATGATCCGGATATCCCGGAAGATGAGATTACGTGGCAGTATGCCGTAGTGGACAGGAATTTTGTATTCCCGAAGGATATCCGTTACGAGATTCTGGATGAATGCTATATCTCGGAGAATGATCCCTCGATCAAGTCGGATGGCCTGGACTGGGAGGCCATTGAGAGGGAGGCGTATCGTCTCACGGGGAACTCCGGGATGCTTGATGCCACGACTAAAGGCTCCAAGGCTGCTCCTGCCGGCAGGATTACCATAGTGGACAAGGATTGCAACGGCGGGCAGCCATTCGGCGTGGCGGGCGTCAAGGTGGTTTGCAATTCATTCGTCAAGATTGCCACGACATATACCGACCGCGACGGATATTATCAGATGGGGAAACGTTACTCCTCAAAAGTGAGGTACCGCCTGATGTTCAAGAATACTAAGGGCTTCAATATCGGATTCAACCTTGTGCTGATTCCGGCATCCATTTCCACTCTTGGCAAGGGCTCTCCTGAAGGCAAGGACGTGGAGGTGACGGAGGCCTCCGACGGAGCTCTTTTCCGAAGATGCGTGGTCAACAATGCCGCTTATGATTATATCACCAGATGCGAGGCCGGTGACATGGATATCAAGATGCCGCCAAAGGACCTCAGGATCTGGATTTTCAAGGGCTTGTCATCCTCAAGTGCCGTGATGCTCCATCAGGGAGCGGTGATTGACAATCTGAAGATACTGGCCAGTTATCTGGATATTTACAGGACGCTCCTCAAACTGTTTGCTCCGGATATAACGATAGGCGCAAAGGGCAAAGACTATAAGGCACTGTATGACCATGTGGTACATGAATTGGCGCATGCCAGTCACTTCGCGCAGGTCGGGAAGAATTACTGGACCAGGTATGTAGCGTACATGGGGATATCTTTCCTGACATCCGGAGGCACGACCTATGGTACCGGTTTGGAGAACAATGCCGGATATGCCGAAGTGGGGGAGATGTGGGCCTATTTCATGCAGAGCGTAATGTATCAGGAACGTTACGGTGGCCCCATTCCGTCATCCGGGACTTCTTACTGGTTCTATCCGCAGATATTGAGATACATGTACGAGAGAGGTATGACCAGGGCTGAGATATTCAAGGCTCTGGATGAGAATGTCAATTCCAGAGATGCATTGCAGAACAGGCTGGTGGAGTTGTATCCCGATAGGAAATCTCTGATTGACAATGCTTTCATGAGATATGAACGATGATATTATCGTTGGGCTGTCTGCATTCTCTGTCTTCCGCCGGATACTTGCCTTTCTTTCTTTGGCTGCAGTTTCCGCTTGTTCCGTGCTGGAAGACAGGGACGGCTGCCCCTGTCGTCTGACGCTGGATATGACCGGCGTGGATGAAATGGTGATGGCTGATGTCAGCTCGGGCGGGAGTTTCCATTATAACGGGATTGTAGATGCATCGCAAGAGACGCTGGTGTTGTCTGTTCCAAGGCGGGGCGTTTCGGTGAATGTGTTGTCCGGTGACGAGGGGTATTATTTAGAGGGCGTCGGGTTGATGGTCCCTGAGGGATTTGAATGTCCGCCGGTATGGATGTATTCCTCATTTGTGTGGACGGGCGGAGAGGCTGCCGGGGAGAGTGTCTGTTTGCATAAGAATTATTGCGGCCTGACCGTGAGGGCACTGGGATTTGTCGGTGAGCCTTTTGTATTTGATGTGACAGGCATGGTGTGCGGCTACGGTGAGGATGGGGCACCGGTTGAGGGTGATTTCCGTTGCCGGATTATACCTGACAGTGAGGGATATTGCCATGTGAGGCTGCCGAGGCAGAAGGATGAGTCGCTGAGGCTTCATGTGGTGTCCGGCAACAGGGTGCTCCGGACTTTTTCACTGGGGACTTTCCTTGTGCGCTCCGGGTATGACTGGTCGGCACCGGATCTCTCTGATGCCGTGATAGAACTGGATTATGCGGATACCACGGTGGATGTGCGTATCGGGGAGTGGTCGGCTACTGTGGATTTGGATGTGCTGGTTTAATTTGTTGTTGATATGAAAAAAAGTTGTATATTTGTAGTCCCAAATGCGCGAGTGGCGGAATTGGTAGACGCGCTACTCTCAGGAGGTAGTGTCCGCAAGGACGTGTCAGTTCGACTCTGATCCCGCGCACGAAAGAAGGGACCCGGTATCCGGATCCCTTCTTTTGCGTCTGTTATTCCCACTCGATCGTTGCCGGTGGTTTGGAGGAAATGTCGTAAACTACGCGGTTGACTCCGCGGACTTTGTTTATGATGTCGTTGGATACCTTGGCCAGGAAGTCATAGGGGAGGTGTACCCAGTCTGCTGTCATGCCGTCCGTGGAGGCTACGGCTCGGAGTGCGACGGGATTTTCGTATGTGCGCTCGTCGCCCATGACTCCGACGCTCCTGATGGGAAGGAGTATGACTCCGGCCTGCCATACGGCGTCGTAGAGGTTGGTGGCCATGATGCGGGGATCGGATGCATTGTGGAATCCCATGCCGGTGCAGTCGTATTGTCTAAGCCCGCTGATGAATATGTCATCAGCTTCCTGAAGGGTGCGGACTTTTTCTTCCGTGATGTCGCCGATAATGCGTATGGCGAGTGAGGGGCCGGGGAAAGGATGACGGCCGACGAGTTCTTCCTTGATGCCGAGGGCTCGTCCTACGCGGCGCACTTCGTCTTTGAACAGCATGCGGAGAGGCTCCACGATGCTGAGGTGCATCTCCTCCGGAAGGCCGCCGACATTGTGATGGGACTTGATTTTTGATGCCCCGTCCACGCCGGCTGATTCGATTACGTCAGGATAGATGGTGCCCTGGGCAAGCCAGCGGGCGCCTTCGATTTTGCGTGCGTATGAGTCAAAGGTCTCTACGAAGAGGCGGCCGATGATCTTGCGCTTGGCTTCAGGCTCGCTCACTCCGGCGAGGGCGGAGAGGAAAGCGGAGGAGGCGTCGGCGCCGATCACGTTGAGGCCCATGTCTTTGTAGGACTCGAGGACGCCGGTGTATTCGTTTTTGCGGAGAAGGCCGTTGTTGACAAAGATGCAGGTGAGCTGGTGGCCTATGGCCTTGTTGAGCAGGACGGCTGCGACGGTGGAGTCGACGCCGCCGCTGAGACCGAGGATGACTTTGTCGCCGCTAATCTGCTTGCGAAGGCTTTCCACCGTGGTGTCGATGAACGATGCCGGTGTCCAGTCGCCCTTGCATCCGCAGATGTCGTATGCAAAATTGCGGAGCATCGTGGTGCCTTCTGATGTATGGTATACTTCCGGATGGAACTGGACGGCGTAGGTCTCTTCATCCTTGAAGCGGAAGGCCGCGTTTTTTACGTCGTCGGTCGAGGCTATTACTTCTGCTCCGGAAGGGAGGCTGGTGATTGTATCACCGTGGGACATCCAGACCTGAGTCTCCGGGGAGACACCTTTCAGGAGAGTGCTGTTGTCAACGACCTTGAGTCGTGCACGACCGTATTCACGGCTGCCGGAAGGTTCCACTTTGCCTCCGAAGTTGTAGGAGAGCATCTGGGCTCCGTAGCAGATACCAAGTACGGGGACGCGTCCCTTGAAGATGCTGAAATCAATCTTGGGCGCCTTGCTGTCGTAGACGGAGCAGGGACTGCCTGAGAGGATGACGCCCTTTATGGAAGGGTCAAGGGCCGGCATCTTTGATGAGGGATAGATTTCACAGAATACGTTGAGCTCCCGGAGTCGGCGACCGATTAGCTGAGTCACCTGAGAGCCCGAATCGAGAATGATAATCTTTTCTGTCATGAACTGATGAAAGTGTTTTGAAATGCAAAAATATAAAATAAATACGTCATTTCTGAGAGTAAATGAGTAATTTTGCAAGATTTTAGGATTATAAGAATTTAAAGTTATGGAAATCAGGAACATCGCTATCATAGCGCATGTCGACCACGGCAAGACCACTCTCGTGGACAGGATGATATACCAAGCTAACCTCGTGAGAAAACCCGAGGATCTCGGTAATCTTATCCTCGACAACAACGACCTCGAAAGGGAAAGAGGTATTACCATTCTTGCAAAGAATGTTTCTGTTATATATAAGGGTGTCAAGATAAACATCATCGATACCCCGGGCCACAGTGATTTCGGCGGCGAGGTGGAGCGTGTGCTCAATATGGCCGACGGCGTGCTGCTCCTGGTGGACGCATTCGAAGGCTGCATGCCCCAGACCCGCTTTGTGCTTCAGAAGGCGCTGGAGATGGGTAAAAAGCCTATCGTCGTCATAAATAAAGTAGATAAACAGAACTGCCGTCCGGACGAGGTCCAGGAAGAAGTCTTCGACCTGATGTTCTCCTTGAATGCCAACGAGGACCAGCTTGACTTCCGCACCATCTACGGCAGCGCCAAGCAGGGCTGGATGTCTACTGACTGGCAGAAACCGACCAATGACATCACCGCCCTTCTTGATACCATCCTTGAGGTGATTCCTGCTCCGGCACAGGTAGAAGGCACTCCACAGATGCTCGTATCGTCACTCGAATACTCTCCCTATGTCGGACGTATCGCCGTCGGACGCATCACCCGCGGTTCCCTCAAGACGGGTATGCAGGTAAGCCTCTGCAAGCGCTACGATGTGGTGGAGAAATCCAAGATCAAGCAGCTTATGGTCTTTGACGGACTCGGCAAGGCCAATGTCGACGAAGTGAATTGCGGCGACATCTGTGCCGTTGTCGGCATAGAAGGCTTCGAGATCGGTGATACTATCGCCGATTACGAAAATCCTGAATCCCTCCCTCCCATCGCCGTTGACGAGCCCACGATGAGCATGGTGTTCACAATCAACAACTCTCCTTTCTTCGGCAAGGACGGTAAATTCGTGACCTCGCGACATATCAAGGAGCGTCTTGACCGTGAACTTGAGAAAAACCTTGCCCTTCGCGTGAAACCCGGTATCAATGCCGACTCTTTCGTGGTGTACGGACGAGGTGTGCTTCACCTTTCCGTCCTTATTGAGACAATGCGTCGCGAAGGCTTTGAACTTCAGGTAGGTCAGCCCAAGGTGCTTGACAAGACCATCAATGGCCAGCGCTGCGAGCCTATCGAGGAGCTTTCGATTGAAGTCCCCGAACAGTTCGTCGGCGCCGCTATAGAAATATCCACACGTCGCAAAGGTGCTCTCATCCACATGGAGCCTAGGGGAGACAGGACTCTCCTCGAATTTGAAATCCCTACGAGAGGCCTCATGGGACTTCGCTCCAATCTTCTCACCGCATCCCAGGGCGAAGCCGTCGTGGCTCACCGCTTCAAGGAATATCAGCCATACAAGGGTGATATCGAGATGCGTACCAATGGCTCACTCGTCTCTCTTGAGACCGGCGAAGCTGTGGCATACTCCATGAATAAGCTTCTTGACAGGGGCCGCTTCTTCGTGGAACCTGGTGAAGAAATCTACGGCGGTCAGGTGGTCGGCGAGCACACACGTGACCGCGACCTCAACATCAATATCTGCAAGACAAAGAAGCTTACCAACGTCCGCGCTGCCGGCTCCGACGAGAAGATCGTCCTTCCTCCGGCGATCAAGTTCTCTCTTGAGGAGGCGCTCGAGTATATCCAGGAAGATGAGATGGTGGAGATTACTCCCCATCACATGAGAATGAGGAAAATCCTCCTCGATCCTCTGGCCAGGAAGAGAAATTCTGACAATGACGATTGATAATAGGAAAATTTTCCTTATCTTTGCATCCCTTAATCTGTTTTCAGGCAGTTATGAAAGAAAATTTTGTAGTACCTCTTAATGGATTGGCGGCCGGAAAGACCACTCTTTCGCGGCACGCGGGGAAAGAGTTCTTTGAAGAGTATGGCAATAGCGAGATCCTCGACGCGGACGTTGATGTGGAGATAACCATTGAGAAGTCCGGACGTTATATCGGAGTAGACTGCACTATGAAGGGCACCCTGACTGTCCCTTGCGACAGATGCATGGAAGACCTTGTATGCCCAGTGGATGGAGTTGCCCTGCTTAGCGTCAAGTTTATGGAAGGGGCTTCCGCCCAGTCCGAAGATGCGACCGAGGATGGCAGGGAGATTATTGCTCTGCCAGAGTCCGATTCCGATCTGGACCTCAGTCAGACAGTGTATGACTACTCATACCTGTCCCTTCCGCTCAAAAAGGTCCATCCCGACGGCGGATGCAATCCCGAGGCACTCAAGTACCTTTCCAATGAAGAGCCTGAGGAGGCAAAAGCTCCGGACAGTCCTTTCGCCGCTCTCAAAGACATATTGAAGAAATAATTTTAAAATAGTAATAAAATGGCACATCCTAAACACAAACTCTCAAAGCAGAGACGTGACAAGAGAAGAACTCATGACTTCGCTCCTGTCCCTACCCTCAGCACATGCCCCAACTGTGGCGCCACTGTACTCTATCACAGAGTATGCCCTGAGTGCGGCTATTACAGAGGACGTCAGATCATCGTAAAGAGCGCTGAGTAATCAGTACTCTTTATTGAATATGGCCTTGTAGTTCAACGGATAGAACGTGGGTTTCCTAAACCTAAAATACAGGTTCGATTCCTGTCGGGGCTACCCAAGTGGAATTTTCAGATTTTTCTGGAAATTCCATTTTTTTTTGTTTGTCCTTGTAAGTACTTGGTTTCGTGGAAGATAACGCTGAGTAAATGATTGAACCGGGAGGTTCGATAATTATCTCTAGTTAAAAAAGCGTTTTCGTTATTTACTTAGTAATAATTGGTCTATTTGCCAATTATGGGAATTATTACTATCTTCGCAACAAGTTTAACACTTAGAGGTGGCGACAACACCTATAAATTCGGCAACTTACATATGGACAAGAACTTAAAGAAGTTCATGGACACTCCGACCAAGTCGCGTGCCCAAATCCTCGATGATCATCAAGTCGAGGTTCAAACCCCGGACGGGGAAATCTTTACGATGTGGTCAGATCTGGCCAAGTACGACAGCGACGAGTACAAAAACTACGTCCTCCACCTGATTGAATTCATCTTCGACCGGAATTTCTCCGACGACAAGGAGAAGATGATCAATCGAATCAGCTGGGAATTCATGCGTAATGCCGTGCCCTCGATGGGGGTCGGCCACGGCAACCGCCAGGGAGAGCGTGAGCGCATCGGCAAACGCATCAAGGAACTCCGGGAGGCCAAGAAGATGGAAGCTCGGGATCTGGCTATTCTCACCGGTATTGATGCGGCCAACCTTTCTCGCATCGAGCAGGGCAAGTACTCGACTGGCATAGACATTCTGTCTCGCATAGCCATTGTCCTCAACGCCCACCTGGACTTGATCCCCAACGAGCAGTAGGAGGATGCCATGGCTACAGTAAAATACCACTATGCCCTTGATGAGAATGACCGCCTGGTCTCCATCAAACAGGCGTATCTTGAACGTAATGAAGGCCATACATACCACTGCCTTGGATGTGGCGCTGGTATGATTGCTCGTTTGGGAGAAGTCCGTACCTGGCACTTTGCCCATCGCGGAGATGAAGATCACTGCAGCACTGAAACATATCTTCATCAGTTTGCCAAACGACGTATCAAGGAGCAGTTCGAGAAAGAATCCTCATTCATGGTCGGTTATTATCGGGACGTGAAATGCTCTGATATGGGTGCTTGCCCTTTCGCAAAGGAGGAAGAATGCCACACTTACAAGCTGGAGACATTTGATCTTAAGACTTTTTACGATACCTGTCAGGAAGAGCAGCATATCGGAGATTATATCGCAGATCTTCTCCTAACAAGTTCATCTAAACCGGACCGTGAGCCGGTGCTCATTGAAATCCAGGTATCGCATAAAAGTACGCCCCAAAAGCGTGATTCTGGTCTTCGAATCATTGAAATAAGGTTGAGGACAGAGGAAGACATCGATTCTTTGTTATCGGATCCCATAGTAGAGAATCCAGAAGCAAAATACTGTCAGGTCCGTGATGTTGAAACTATTGGTTTTGCAAAGTTTCATGGCTTCAAGAAGAAATCATCCGTTCCGGAACAGCTGGAGTTACGTAGTATCCAGCGCTTTTATATGTTCCGCAGTGGCAAGGCCTTCGTAACTAACATGGACGAGTTCAGATCTTGCCGGAAAGTCTGGACAAAAGACAACGATAAAGCCATATTTGAAGCTAGTATAGACAGCTTTTACCTTGGCTCACCATCTCCATATGAGTTCGGTTATGCCGCTGCAAGGAAGAATGGCATCGATGTGAAGACTTGCCAGTTCTGCAAATACCATCGAAGCGGTTTTGATCGTCCATTGGGGATGTCTCCTATATTCTGTTGCCTATATAAGAAATATGGCACCCCTGAAGAACCAGAGCCTCAGTATGCCAAGAATTGCGAGTATTACCGGGAGGATAAGGTTCTTCTGGAGGAAATCAGTAATCCAATGCCGCCCATTGTTGTAGCATCCTCATCAAATTCTGAAAAGCCATGATAGTCCCGTCAATGACAAATCTGGAGGTCTACAACGAATTGGTTGCAGACCTTCCAAAGCTGAAGATACGGGCGAATACGCTCATGCCGAAAGTGGTGAAAGGCTTCCGAAAGGAGAGGAAGTTCCCGGCTTGGCAGTGTTATGAGTATACCCACCAGGAGTCTAAGAATAAGTACCTATTATCCTTTTATGCCGCCTCTGTAAAGAATGTTGAAAAGCCTGTGGTAGATTACATTGGCGTCACCTCTGATAGCGCAGGCCGTGTCATTATAAAATGGGAAACATGGCTTTACCGCAAGGATAATACGGTAGATTTCATTGGCACAAGGGCCATCAGTTACTATTGTGACCACTTCTTTAGTCGGTATCGTGAAAGGGTGTGGCCTAATGTGGAGATGTCTGCTAACGAGCTCGTATGTCGGTACTTCACCAGGAATAAAAAGGTCGTTCCAATCAAGTTGAATGAAGATATTCAGCGGCGTTACAAGGAATATGGTGAATTCGCTCAGTACGGAATGCAGGTGGCAGATGGAATATGTTTTACAAACCAGGGATGTGAAGGTGACGAATCAACTGTTGGTGACCGGAACGGAAACTTCATTTCGGCCGCATGGTATTACACCATCGTAAGTAAGAATCTGCTCACTGATCGTCAGACTGACGCAATCTCTGATGGTCAGATAGAATACATAAAGAGCCATTTCTTCGAACCGTTCAAGAAGGCTTTGGAGAATGAAATCTCCAAATTGCCGCCTCAGATCCGTATGCGACTACCAGCATTTTCTAATGAACAAATTTGAAGGTCCGGATAATAATTATTAAATATGTACTTGTAATAATAAACGACAAAACACAATGAGTATAAATCACATATCATGTCGTCTGTTAACCGCTACTTCCATTTTTGGGTTAGCTTTGTTCGCCATTTCATGTAGTCCTGAAGCATTAAAAGATGATGCTGATGATTTCGTTGGAATCTACAAGGCCAGCGTGATAGAGAATGTCCGCTGGGGCTCCGATTCCGGAACTCTAACACCCACGGGAACCTTTTACATTTCTAAGGTGTCGGCAAACAGGGTGCAAGTGACAGGCTACATCAACACATATGGGGAGGTTAATGGAAAAACAGTCTATTTCGAGTCTATGTACGATTCTGACTCGGAAGGCTACATCACAACTGTCTTCCAGCAAGGAATACTCAATGGAAACGTACTTACCTTCTCAACGACATCAACTGGCCAGTTGAAGTATAATGGGAAAATGTACCCGTACAGCGCCACCAGCTCCTGGACTGCTATTCGGCAACAGTAGGCAGTCTAGTTTCCTACTTGTCCCATCTGTCCCGCCCCTTTATTGGGACGGAAAATTTTCAAAGCGGATTTTCCTTGAAAGTCCGCTTCTTTGTTAAAATAGTCTCCGTAGTCATACTATACGGCACTAAAACACTTTTGGAAAAGTGGAATAAATCTTAGGATTCGCTTTTGAAAAAGCGACTTAATCTTTAGTATCCGTCAACTCTTTCCCAATCAATGACCTCAAATCTCCCCAAGAGGAATTATCGCCTTCTTCTAAGGTCCTTTTTCCTCTTCGGCCAATGGTTTTAAATAATGAAAATGTGGATTACAAGGGTCTGGAATCCACTTTTTGAGCTCCCAAATCCGATTAAGCTCCTCCAGAAAAAGGTTCGATATGATGTCACTTGGGCTACCAAAGAGGTCGGTTGAAAACAGAGTTTTTGGCCGGCCTCTTTGTTTTTTTTGTATTATACATTGGATCCCTTATGGACAGGGGCCCTCCCCCTTGTTGTATCCCCTAAAAAATGCTATATTTGTGCAATATATGCGGAATTCACCACACTAAAGGGATTTCGCCACAAAAACATGAACAAACAGGGAATAATACTCTCCATATCAGTCCTCGGCATTCTTGCCATCGGTATCGTGCTGGCAGTGGTACGATTGTACTCCACACAGAACAAGCCTGACCCCGCTGCATACCGCTCGGCTGCGGAGACGTATCCCATGATTTCCGCCGTGCCTTCGGATGCCGCCGCCATCTTCGCTTTCGACGGCAGCCGCACCGCCTCCAGGGTCCTCAATGACTCCACCGGCATCATGGCTTCCATCATAGCCCCTGACGCGACACAGTCATTCCGTCGCTATCTATCGGCCCTTTCCCGCCGCCCCTGCATTATTTCCCTCCACAATAGCGGCACACTTATTCCCCTCATCATCACTGACCTCCATAAGGCAGATTCCCTCCATCTTGCATCCCTCGCCGACTCCGCAGGCCTCAAGACCGTCCGTCTCGAAGACAACGGCTACCTGCTTGCATCCCGTTCAGAGACTCTTCTCAAAACCTCCGTC
>JAFZPY010000058.1 GCA_017552475.1 Bacteroidales bacterium
CGTCCAGCTCCCCACCGACGGTTCCATCACCATCATTGCCGTCACCACCCTCAACGACGGCGATATCACCCATGCCATACCTGACAACACCGGCTACATCACCGAAGGTCAGCTGTTCCTCCGCGCCGACTCCGACTCCGGCAAAGTCATTATCGACCCGTTCCGGTCACTTTCCCGACTCAAGCAGCTGGTACAGAACAAAAAGACCCGCGAAGACCACAGTCAGGTCATGAACGCCTCCGTGCGCCTTTACGCAGATGCCCAGAATGCCAAGACCAAACTGGAAAACGGCTTCGACCTCTCCGACTACGACCGGCGTTGCCTCGAATACGCCAAGGACTACGCCACCCGTCTCCTCTCCGTCGATGTCAATATTACCGTCACCGAGATGCTGGACACCGCATGGGAACTCTTCGCAAAATACTTCACCAAGGCGGAGACCGGAATACGCGAAGCCCTCACTGACAAATACTGGAAAAAATAACACCTGATGGCAATAAAGTTCCAATACAACAAGACTTCTCTCAACAACCTCGGCAAACAGCTGAAGGTCCGGCAGAACGCACTCCCGACGCTTCAAAACAAGGAGTCCGCCCTGCGGCTTGAAGTGCGCAAGGCCAAGGAGGAGAGTGACCGTCTTGCCGCCGAGCTTGAAGCATCCCTCAAGCGCTACGACTATCTCGCATCGCTGTGGAACGAATTCGAGCCCGGTCTCATCGCCATCACCGACGTAGACATCCACACGGTCAAGGTGGCCGGTGTCAAGACCCCGGCGCTTGGCGAGATACGCTATGAGATCCGCCCCTTCAATGCATTCGTCAAGCCCGCATGGTTCGCTGACGGCGTAGCCATACTTAAAGAGCTGTCCCGTCTCGGTATAGAATCCGAAGTCTACACGGAAAAGAGCCGGATACTGGACTACCAGCGCAAGAAGACCACACAGAAAGTCAACCTCTACGAAAAAGTCCAGATTCCCGGTTACCAGGAAGCCATTCGCAAGATCAAACGATACATGGAAGACGAGGAAAATCTCAGCAAGGCCTCGTCCAAAATAGTCAAGAACCGCCATGATTTGTAAGATGACTAAATACTCCTTCATCCTCCTCAAGGGAGAAAAGGACAAATTCCTCGATCAAGTTCAGAGGATAGGTCTTGTGGACATCACAAGGGCCTCCAAGCCCATGGATGACAAGTCCGCGGCGATACTTGCCAAAGCGGAGGCCCGCAAGAGACTCATCCCCGAGGCCCGTGCGGCCGTGGACGAGCTTGACGTCAGACTCGCCCGGGCTATCAAAAAAGAGGCCCAGCTGAAAGTCTGGGGCGATTTCGATTCTGAAGATATAAAGCGCATCGAAGAACTTGGATACACCTTCCATTTCCATGAATGCGATCAGGACAAGTTCGACGATTCATGGAAGGATTTATGCCCGGTCAAAGTCATCAGGCGCTTCAACGGCTCTGTCTTCTTCGTAACCGTTATACCAGACGGGGAGAAAGATCCTTTGGAAGCCTATAAGACGGAAGCCCCGGAATACAGTCACGAGACTGCCGCCGGGATCATCAGGGAAATCACCCGTGAGCGCGATGACGCAGCTGTCAGGTATCTCGACCTTCTAGGGAGGGAGGACGTCATTGAGGAGTCCTACCGCAGCGAAATGGCAGACCTTGACCTCTATCTTGCATCACAGGCAGCCGTCCCGGCAGCGGAGAATACTATCGAGACCATGGTGGGCTATGCTCCGACGGAAAACGACGCTGAAGTATCCGCAGCACTCGACGCCACCGGGGTGTTCTATATCAAGGAAGCGGCCACAGTTGAAGACAATCCGCCCATTGAGTTATCCAACAACCGGTTCACCGCGATGTTCCGGGTACTTACCGACATGTACGGCAGGCCCGCATATGACGGATTCGACCCGACTCCGTTCCTCGCCGTTTTCTTCATGCTTTTCTTCGCCATGTGCATGGGAGATGCCGGCTACGGGCTTGTTATCATCGGTATCGGATTGTTCCTTGCCCGTTCGAAGAAGGCTGAGGATTATGCTCCGCTTGTCGTCACGCTGGGTGTTGCCACCTTTGTCGTCGGTTTCCTGTTCCACACATTCTTCAGCATTGATTTCATTGACTGGGAGGCGCTTCCCGGCTGGCTGAGGAGTTGTATGGTCCCCTCGAAGATTGCGGGTTATGACGGGACTATGGTATTGGCCCTGGTCGTCGGGGTTGTCCATCTGTGCCTCGCGATGATTGTCAAGACATATTATTCCGTTGTCAACAAGGGTTTCCTCGGAAGCCTCGGGACGTGGGGCTGGACTATGCTGATTGTGGGCGGCGTCATTATAGGCGCGCTGATGCTTGCAGGCGTACTCAGCACTGCTGTTGCAAAGATCACCATTATCGTGATAGGCATTGTATCAGCCATCGGCATCTTCCTTCTCAACGACATCAGGCGCAACCCGCTTGCCAACATAGGTATTGGACTCTGGGATACATACAACACCGCCACCGGCCTGCTTGGTGACGTCCTCAGTTACCTCCGCCTCTATGCCCTCGGCCTCGCTGGGGCAATGCTCGGCCTGGCATTCAACAACCTCGCAGGAATGATGCTTGGAGACGGCGGCATTATGTGGATACCATACATTCTGATACTTGTCATCGGGCATAGCCTCAATATTGCCATGTGCATCCTCGGGGCTTTCGTACATCCGCTCAGGCTCAACTTCCTGGAGTTCTTCAAGAATTCCGGCTATGAGGGCTCCGGACAAAAATACAATCCACTGGAAAGATAAATATAAACAAATTAAAATCAATAAATTATGCTTAACACAGTTCTCGCTTACCTTGGCCTCGGCTTAGTACTGGCCCTTGCTGGAATTGGAAGTGCTTTCGGTACAACTATTGCCGGCAATGCCGCAGAAGGCGGTCTCAAGAAGAGACCCGAAGCTTCAGGTACATACATGGTCCTCTCCGCCCTTCCCGCCACGCAGGGAATCTACGGATTCGTGGCATTTTTCATGCTGCTTGGCAATTTCCGCAGCGGCGATCTTGACGGTGGCGTATTGTTCGGTATCGGCCTCTGCGTCGGTCTCGTCTGCATGCTCTCCGCCATCCGCCAGGGTCAGGTCTGCGCCAACGGTATCGTCGGCGTCTCCCAGGGTCACAACGTCATGGTCAACACCCTCATCTACGCCGCCCTTCCTGAATTCTACGCCATCCTCGGCCTCGTCGGTGCGCTGATGGTATAAAAGCCATATAGAAAGGCTTGCGCTTTTATCGCCGTGAGGCTCTTGTTCTCTGAAGGTACGCCTCTGTGGGGCTATCCCTCCCACGTCGCTTCGCTTGTGGGCCCCTCTTCACGGAGTCACGGGCGACTACGCCTTCATGGAACAAGAGCCTCACGGCGATAGCGCTGCACCTTCTCCATCATCATCGATCTGATAGGAGATCTTTGTTTTTCAGAGTCTATATAATACCAAAAAGAAATAGAAAATCCGGCTGAGGAATCAGTCGGATTTTCTATTCATCGGGGCCTTTCGGCACCCTTGTACTGGGTAGGAGAATCGAACTCCTATTGCGAGATTGAGAATCTCGAGTACTAACCGTTATACGAACCCAGCATGTCTATTTCCTTTCGGGAATGCAAAGATACGACATTTTCCTGTACTTCCAAATTTTTTCAAACATCTTATCGAAATTTTGTTCAATCCCCGTAAAAAGCATAAATTTGTATTTCCTAATCTAACATGAAATGACACTTATCAAATCCATCTCCGGTATCAGGGGTACCATCGGAGGAGAGCCCGGACAGGCCCTCACCCCTATTGACATCGTACGTTTCACCTACGCATACAGCGCCACACTCCCTCAGAGGAAACCCAGGCCCAACGGCGACCGCTACAAAATCGTAGTCGGCAAGGACGCCCGCCTCTCCGGTGAGATGGTTGAGCAACTCGTCGTCGGTACACTCGTCGCCTGCGGCATTGACGTTGTTCGCTGCGGCTTCGCATCCACCCCGACCACAGAGATGGCCGTCCTTTTCGCAAAGGCCGACGGAGGTATCATTCTCACCGCCAGCCACAATCCACGCCAGTGGAACGCACTCAAGCTTCTCAACGACAAGGGAGAATTCCTCACTGCAGCTGAAGGCCAGGCCGTCCTCGACCTTGCAGCCACGGACAATTTCGACTTCGCCGAAGTAGACAGCCTCGGCACTATCGATGATGAAGACTTCACCGACCGTCATCTTGATGCAGTCCTGGCACTTCCCGCTGTCGACGTTGAAGCCATCAAGAATGCACACTTCACAGTTGTCCTTGACGCGATAAATTCCGTCGGCGGTATCATCATGCCCCGCCTTCTCAAGCGCCTCGGCGTCAAATGCATCGAGCTCAACTGCGATCCCACCGGTGATTTCGCGCATAATCCCGAGCCGCTTCCTGCCAACCTCGTAGACCTCTCTACCACCGTTGTCAAAGAGCACGCCGACCTCGGTATTTCCGTCGACCCTGACGTTGACCGCCTTGCATTCATCTGCGAAGACGGCAAACCCTTCGTCGAAGAATACACCCTTGTCAGCGTAGCCGACTATCTCTGCAGCCTCGCAGAAAAAGAAGGCAAGCCAATCGCCACCGTATCCAACCTCAGTTCTACCAGAGCACTCCGCGACGTCACCGAAGCACACGGCGGCAAGTACTACGCTTCCGCAGTAGGTGAGGTCAACGTCACCACGCTCATGCACAAAGTAGGCGCCCTCATCGGCGGCGAAGGCAACGGAGGCGTCATCTACCCCTCTATCCACGCAGGTCGCGACGCTATGGTAGGCGTAGCTCTCTTCCTCTCCAACCTCGCGCACAAGAAAATGACAGTCAGCGAGTTGAAGAAGACATATCCAGAATACCACATTGCCAAGAACAAGATTGAACTTTCCGATCCCGCCCTCATCGACAGGATTCTCACCGAGCTCAAAAAGTACTACGCTTCCGAAGAAATCAACGACATCGACGGTGTCAAGATAATCTTCGAAGCCAAGAAGCAATGGGTTCACCTGCGTCGCTCCAACACCGAGCCTATCATCCGCATCTACTCAGAAGCTTCAACGATGGCTGACGCCGAAAAACTCGGCAATGAAGTCATCGCCATCGCACGCAAGATCATAGGCTAATGTTTTCTTTCCGCACCACACCGCTCGAGGACCAGCTAGACAAGGCTCTGCTTGACGGCAGGGTCGGGTGCTTCTGCACCCAGAACTGCTGGGACACATCCCGGAACCGGTTCATGTACGACATCTTCCGTGACAGGGGCAATCTCGCGATTGTCTTCAATCCACGAGATACGGAACTCACGCCGGACACCAACCACATCGAATTCGATGTCGAACAGATCCGGGACCTCGACGCCGTGGTGGTGGAAATACAAGATGTCGGCAGCCGCTACTTCAACTACACCAGGGACGTCATGCACCTCATGGAGATGCTCAAGCTCCTTGACGATGAAGCTCCTGCCATGTACGTCGTCGATCATGTCAATCCCGGCGGACGCGTAGTCGAAGGTTCCATCCCCAGCGGTACCAGCGAAATGTTCGTTCCCAAGGTCGCACACCGTCACGGCCTCACTCTCGGCGAACTCTGCAACCTATATTATACGGAAATAGGCGCCAGATTCCCCCTTCACGTCATCTCCGCCCTCGCCTATGACGCCAACCGACAGCTCATGCCCTGGACCATTGCCCCCGCATCCGACATTCCGGGCTTCTTCACATGCTACATGTACAGCGGCGGTGGCCTGTGGAACAACACCACCATCATGCCCGGCATCGGTACGGCGCGCCCCTACGAATACATAGGCGCTCCTTTCATCAAACCAGGCCGTCTTGACACCCTCCCCGTCACCAGCGGAGCAATGGTGCGTCCCTGCTCCTTCACCCCCGCTGCAGGCATGTACGCAGGACAGAAATGCTATGGCTACCAGATCATCCTCGTCCCTGGTGCCGACTACCACTCCCTCCTCCACACACTCCAGCTAATGCGCTACTTCACAGAGCATTACTCAGAATTCGAACTTTCCGAACAATTCCACCACAAACTGGCGGACCCCGTTCTCTCCGACTATATCGCCGGCACCATCTCCTTTCAGGACGCCCGCGAACACGTCAAGCTAGAAGAACAGAAATGGATTCGCAAAGCAAAGCGCTTCCTACTCTACGACGATCAGCCATACAGAATGAAATAATCACAAATCGTTTACAACGACATGAAAGACTTCACATTCCACACCCCCACAGAAGTGGCCTTCGGTAAAGAAAGCGAAGCCCGCATTCCCTCCTTGATCCGTAAATACGGAGGTAACAAAGTCCTGATCCACTACGGTGGCGGAAGTGCCGTCAAGTCAGGTCTTGTCGACGAAATAAAACGATACCTCTCCGAAAGCGGCATCGAATATGTCGAGCTCGGAGGTGTCGTTCCCAATCCACTGCTCTCCAAGGTGCAGGAAGGCATTGAGTTATGTAAGAGCGAGGATGTTGATTTCATTCTGGCAGTCGGAGGAGGCAGCGTCATTGACTCATCAAAAGCTATCGGCTATGGTGTCTGCTATGACGGTGACGTGTGGGATTTCTACGACGGCAAGGCATCGCCCAAGGCCAGTCTTCCCGTCGGTGCTGTCCTCACCATTGCTGCGGCCGGCAGCGAGATGAGCGACTCCTCCGTTATCACCAAAGATGAAGGTCATCTCAAGAGAGGCTGCAACTCAGATGTTTGCCGCTGCCGCTTCGCCGTCATGAATCCGGAGCGCACAAAGACGCTTCCAGCCTGGCAGACCGCAGCCGGCATCACTGACATCATGATGCACACGCTGGAGAGGTATTTCTCCCATGAGACGATGACTCTTACGGACTCTGTAGCCGAGGCTCTACTCAGGACCACGATGGAATGCGGCGAGAAGCTCATGGCACATCCAGAAGACTACGACCTCCGCGCCCAGATCATGTGGGCAAGTTCCCTTTCCCATAATGGCCTCACCGGCTGCGGCGCTGTGGCCGACTTTGCAACACACAAAATAGGTCACGAACTATCCGCCCTCTTCGGCTCCACTCACGGTGCCACCCTATCCGTTATATGGCCTGCCTGGGCTGAATACGTCCTTGCCGAAGATCCCGGGCGTTTCGCCCAATTCGCAACCAACGTCCTGGGCATCACTCCCCAGGCAACAGATGTCGATACAGCCAGAGCCGGCATCGCTTCCATGCGTTCCTTCTTCACCCGCATCGGCATGCCTACCACCATATCCTCCCTCATAGGACGTCCCGCCACATCTGACGAAATAGCCACTATGGCCAGCAAATGTACCATTGACGGATCATTCACCCCGGGTAACTTTAAAAAGCTCACCCGGCAGGATGTAATAAATATTTACAACGCGGCGAATTAATTTGCAACCCGGTTGCACATCCTGCTTCCTACCTTTGTATCGTTAAACTCCCCGTCATTCTTGACATCCTCCCCGTCATTCTTGGCCGGCAGGCCGAGAATCTCGAACACGAAACAAAAAAAACGATACAATATGGAAGCAGAAAACAAAAACGCCCTCCTCAAACTCATCACCGCCGCAGTACTCCTCGTAGCAGCGATGCTGATTGAGCACTTCACAGATCTCAAGACCTGGCAATACCTGCTCATTTATTTAATCCCCTACCTGGCCGCCGGCTACGGCACCCTCAAGGAAGCCGTTGAAAGCCTTCTCGAAGGAGAAGCTCTCGACGAAGACTTTCTCATGTCCATTGCGACCCTTGGCGCCCTCTTCATTGGCTTCCTCCCGGGAGCCGAAAGCCAGTTCCCCGAAGCCGTGTTTGTAATGCTCTTCTTCCAACTCGGTGAATTCTTTGAAGAACTCGCCGAAGACAAGAGCCGTGACTCCATATCAGCCCTCATGGACATCCGCTCCGACACGGCCAACGTCGAGAGGGACGGCAACGTCTCCACTGTCTCCCCCGACACAGTCGAAGTCGGCGAAACTATCATAATCCGCCCTGGCGAACGCATACCGATGGACGGCACCGTCCTGAAAGGCGACTCATCCCTCGACACCGCAGCACTCACCGGCGAAAGCGTCCCCCGCACCGTTCATCCCGGCAGCGACATCATCTCCGGCTGCGTCAACCTCAGCGGCCTCCTCAAAGTCCGCGTGACCAAACCATTCGGCGAATCCACCGCTTCCCGCATCCTCGACCTTGTCGAGAATGCCGGTGCCTCGAAATCCCGCAGCGAACGCTTCATCACCCGCTTCGCCCGTATCTACACTCCCATTGTAGTTGCACTTGCGGTCCTCATTGCCATTCTCCCTCCCCTCCTCAGCGCCGGTCCCTTTGCCACATGGCTCTACCGCGCCCTCACGTTCCTGATTGTCTCATGCCCCTGCGCCCTCGTCATTTCCGTGCCTCTCGCATTCTTCGGCGGCATTGGCGGCGCATCCCGCAGAGGCATCCTCGTCAAAGGAGGCAACTACCTCGAAGCCCTCACCAACACCGACACGGTAATATTCGACAAGACCGGTACCCTCACAGAGGGCGTCTTCGAAGTCACAGCTATCCACCCCGAAACCCTTGACGAACAAGAACTTCTCCACATCGCAGCCCATGTCGAGCGCCACTCCACCCACCCGATCGCCATCTCCCTCCGAAACGCTTTCCCGAATGAAAATGACGACTGCACCGTCACCGATGTCACAGAAATAGCAGGCAAAGGCATACAGGCCAATGTCAACGGCCATGTCGCCCACGTCGGCAACTCATCGCTCATGGACAGCATCGGTGCCCAATGGAAGCCCTGCGACCACAACGGCACAATCGTACATGTCGCAATTGACAACACCTATACCGGCCACATAGTCATCTCAGACCGCATAAAGACCGGAGCACGCGAAGCCATTGAAGCTCTGCGCAAAGCCGGTGTCCGCAAGACCGTCATGCTCACCGGCGACGCTGCACCAGTGGCGGAACATGTTGCCCGAGCCCTCGGCATCGACGAATACCACGCCGAGCTTCTCCCTGCCGACAAAGTAAATAAAGTCAATGAGTTAAAATCCAATATCAACAGCAACGGCCACCTCGTCTTCGTCGGCGACGGTATCAACGACGCCCCTGTTCTCGCCGGTGCCGACGTCGGCATGGCAATGGGCGCTCTGGGAAGTGACGCCGCCATCGAAGCGGCCGATGTAGTCCTCATGGATGACGAGCTCTCCAAGGTCGCCGAATCCATGAACATAGCCCGCAAGACAGTCTCCATTGCCACCCAGAATACCACCGGAGCCATTGCCGTCAAAGTCCTCGTCCTCATCCTCGCCACCCTCGGCTTCGCCCCCATGTGGCTCGCAGTCTTCGCAGACGTAGGTGTCACGGTTCTCGCGATAATCAACTCGATGCGCACACTGCGATAATCATACGGAAATCCCAGGCGCGAAACAAAAAAACCGGACAGCCAATCGGCCGCCCGGTAATTTTTTGCAGACAAAAAATTATTTCTGTCTTGCCTTGTATCTCTGGTAGAATCTGTCCACACGGCCGGCGGTATCGACGAGCTTAACCTTGCCAGTGTAGAAAGGATGAGATGTGTTGGAGATCTCAAGCTTTACTACAGGATACTCAACACCATCAACTACGAGAGTCTCCTTTGTAGTGGCGCAGGAGCGGGTGATGAATACTGTGTCATTGGACATATCCTTGAAAGCTACAAGACGGTAGGTTTCGGGATGAATTCCTGTTTTCATTTCTTACTATAAATTAATTGTTAACAATTTTGGACCGCAAATATAGCGATTCCCTGCGTAATATCAAAATCTTTTTACAACCTCGCAGTCTCAGACGCCACTCTCGCCGCAGCCTCGGCAAAATCAGCGCCCGACGAGGCATACAAAATGCCCCTAGAAGAATTGATCAACAGTCCCCCCATCGAATTCGCTCCATGCTCCATTACCTCCTCTGCTGAACCACCCTGCGCGCCTACACCAGGCACCAGGAAGAAATGCTCAGGGCAAAATGCACGGATAGAGTCGAGCTTATCCGCCTTTGTTGCTCCGACGACAAACATCATGTTCTCCGGAGTAGAAATATCCATCATTTTCTCCATAACGGTCTGATAGAGTGGCTTTGAGGCTCCTTCATACTCGAAATCCGCAGCTGAACCGTTCGATGACAACGCCACCACGACAGCAAACTTCCCAGGATACTCCAAAAACGGCAGCACAGCATCAGTGCCCATATAGGGAGACAGAGTCACCGCATCAAAATCCATAGTCTCAAAATAAGCCTTGGCATACATGCGTGCCGTATTGCCGATATCTCCCCTCTTTGCATCGGCAATCAGAAACTTTTCCGGATACCGGCTCTTGATATAATCCACCGTCGCATCCAGCAGCCTCATTCCGGGAAGTCCGGAGCACTCGTAAAAAGCCAGATTCGGCTTATACGCCACGCAATACGGCGCAGTCGCGTCAATTATCGCCTTGTTGAAATCAAGAGCGTCCACTCCCGCAGGGAGCTTTGCCAAATCTGTGTCGAGCCCCACGCAAAGCATGCTTCGGCGGGCCTGAATCTGCTCAAAGAGATCCTGTCTTGTCATAAATAATCTTCGAAATAATTAGTAACCTTAGTCATAAGATGTGCCCTGCGCGGACCGCGGACATTATGGGGATCAACCGGATAAGGGAAATAATCCACCTGCACGCCCGCATCTATGCACGCCTGCACGAAACTGAGGCTGTGGCTCCACACCACGGTATCATCAATCGCACCCTGGCAGATCAGCAGCTTACCCCGGAGCTCAGGCGCCCAGCCCAGAAGGCTCGTCGCCGCAAACCCCTCAGGATTACTCTCCAACGTATCCATATATCTCTCACCGTACATAATCTCGTACCAACGCCAATCAATCACCGGACCACCTGCAACACCCACCTTGAACACCTCCGGATAATGAGTCATCAGCGAAATAGTCATAAATCCGCCATAACTCCAACCATGCACCCCGATGCGCTCCTTATCCACCCAAGGCTCGTCCATAAGCATCCTCAGCCCGGCCATCTGATCTTCCATCTCCACTTTGCCGCACTGCCTGTTAATGGCCTTCTCATAAGCCGCTCCGGCACGCGGATTACCCCTGTTATTCTGAATATAAAGCACATAGCCCTGCTCGGCCATATAAATCTCCCAAGGCCTCATATCTGCCAGCCAAGTATCCCTGACAGTCTGCCCATGCGGCCCGCCATATACATACAAAATCACGGGATACTTCTTCGAAGGGTCAAAATCATGCGGCCTCACGATGCGATAGTTATTGTCATAATTTCCGTCCGCGCTCTTAACAGACCCATACAACACCTCACAGGCCGCATACTCCTCAAACGGATCCGCAGCACACAACAAATGCTCCACAACACGTCCGTCCTTCGCAGAACGGATATTCACCTCACCAGGCACAGCCGTAGAAGAATAACTATCCCTGAACAGCTTACACTCCCTGTCCAGCGCAACATCATGCCAACCGGGCTCCACCGTCAACCTCACCGGCTTTCCAACCTTCACTGACCTCCCGACTTTTACATCCACCCTGAACAAATGGTTTTCCGCAGGTGAATCCTCTGCCGACGTATAAAACACCGATGAACCGTTATGGCCGGCATACTCAATATCAGCATCCACATTCACCAGCCGGCGGACATTTCCATCATTGTCAACCAAATACAAATTCTTATACCCATCCCTGTTATCAGTAGAGTATATAAACAGATCATTCCTCAGAAAGTGCAACGGCTCATAGGGTTCCACCCAAGCATCATTCTCCTCCGTCAGCACCGTCTTCACAAATGCTCCGTCCTCAGCCGAATACATATTCATATGCAGCTCATGCTGTGACCTTGACAACACCCCTATATACACAAACCTTCCATCCAATGACCAGCTCACCTGCGTCAAATAACGGTCCTCCTCAAAATCACTCACATCAGCATAGCACACCCGTCCCGACGCCACATCAAAAATCCCCAGGCTCACTTTCTCCGAAGTCTGTCCGTTCATCGGATATTTTATCTCTCTCAGAGCATTCACGCCCAAGCTGATGTCAAGAAGCGGATACATTGCCACCATGGACTCGTCTTTCCTGTAAAACGCCAACTTACCGTAATCCGGCGACCAGAACAATCCCCCGTCAATCCCGAACTCATTCCTCGACACACTCTGCCCAAACGTCACCTCCGGTGATTCCGATTCCGCTACCACATGCCTGACGCCGTCACCGCCTACATAATACAGACTGCGTCCTGACATCACGGCCTCCAGCGGAGCCTTCTCCTCCGGAAACTCATGCTTCACCCTCTCAGGCCTGAACTTAGCCGGGGCGCTATACAAGCTGTCCAACACAATACTCCTGCCACCATGCCCGGGATACGAGCGGATAACCCCCGTCTGTGCATAAGAAGAAAGCGCCACAGCCAGCAAAGCAACGGCACCGGAAAAGAATCTGTTCATAGTGCATTTTTTTGGTACGCAAATATACATAATATTAGTAAATTTGCACGGACAAAAAACAGGCTTCACATGAAAAAAACACTACATCTCATCCTCGCCGCCGCCATGACCTTCAACATGGCAGCCAAGACAGCTATAACCACCACACCTGCCTCCGACAGCCGCATCACATACGTCGGCCGCACCCTCACTGACGGAGGCGACGTCACCTTCGACTGGACCGGCACCGAGATCCGTCTCCGCTTCACCGGCGACCGCCTCGATGTGACCCTTTCCGACACCGACCTCAACTATTTCAACCTTTGGCTGGACGGGCCCGTCACCGGCGAAGCAGACAAAATCATACCCTCCAGAGGCACCGACACCACTGTCACCCTCATCACCCGTGCCGACCTCACAGCCCGCTACGGCCGCAAAATCCCCACTGAGCACACTGTAATCCTTAAAAAACGAACCGAAGGCGAACAAGGCAAGACCACATTCCACTCCTTCACCACCAACGGAGCCCTCCTACAGGCCCAGCCCGTGCGTGAGCGCATCATAGAATTCATAGGTGACTCCTACACCTGCGGCTACGGCAGTGAAAACAGCATCGCCACCGACCCCTTCAAGAAAGAGACTGAAAATCAGAACAAAGCATACGACGCCATTGTCTCCCGCTACTTCGACGCCGACCACATCGTCATTGCACACTCAGGCATGGGCATAAGCCGCAACTACAACGACAAGCTTAAAGGCTACCACATGCCGGACCGCTATCTCAACGTCTTTGACGACGGCTACGAGCAAAACGACGCCACCCCCAGATGGGATCCCAATTCCTTCGCCCACCCCGACATCACCGTCATCTTTCTGGGCGCCAATGACTTCTCTGTCAGCCGCCAGCCATCCCTTGCACAATTCAAGGCCAATTACACCAGGCTCCTCCAGACCATTAAAGACTTCTACGGAGAATCTCACCCTATCCTCTGCGTCGCCACCCACAACGACCCCATGATTGCCACCTACGTCAAGGCGGCCGTTGACGAGTGCAACATGAAAGACGTCACATACACTGCCATCACCCCCTACATCCGCGCATCCGACGAACTCGGCGCCAGCTTCCATCCCAACTACACCGCCCAGCGCAAGGCTGCATTCCAACTCATCCCCTACATCGCAACCCTCACCGGCTGGGGCCTTCAGGACCGTCCGGTAGAATAATATATTCCAATGAAAAAGAAACTCCTCGGCAAGACACCCACAGAACTGAAAGACATCGCAGTCTCCTGCGGTCTTCCCGCCTTTACCGGCAAACAGATCGCCCAATGGCTCTATGTCAAACGCGTCCGCAGCATTGAAGAGATGACTAATCTCTCCAAAACGGGCCGCGCGCGCCTTGCAGAGGAATATGAGGTCGGCGTCACTGCCCCCATCGACGTCCAGACCTCCATCGACGGCACACGCAAATACCTCTTCCCAGTCACTTGCACCCACGACGGCGCTCTCGGGGCCATAGAATCCGTCACGCCCGGAAAGCTCGAAACGGCAGCCATAGAAGCCGTCATGATTCCCGACGACGACCGCAAAACCCTCTGCGTCTCTTCGCAATCAGGCTGCAAGATGGGCTGCCATTTCTGCATGACCGGGCGCCAGGGCTTCCACGGCCACCTCTCCGCGGCGGACATCATTTCCCAGTTTCTCGCGGTTGACGAGACCTTCGAGCTCACCAACACCGTCTTCATGGGCATGGGCGAGCCGCTCGACAACTGGGAAAACGTCCGCCGCGCCATTGAGATCCTCACCGCCGACTGGGGCTTCGGCTGGAGCCCGAAGCGCGTCACCCTCAGCACCATCGGCGTCATTCCCAACCTGCGGCGCTACCTCGATGAAAGCCGCTGCCATCTCGCGGTCAGCCTGCACGATCCCTTCCCGGACGAGCGCGAATCCATCATGCCCGTGGAGAAAGGCTATCACATACGCGACGTCATCGACCTCATCCGTCAATACGACTTCACCGGCCAGCGCCGCGTCAGCTTCGAATACACCATGTTCAGTGGCTTCAACGACACCAAACGTCACGCTGACGCCATTGTCCAGCTCCTCAAAGGCCTCGAATGCCGCGTCAACCTCATCCGCTTCCACAAAATCCCCGATTTTCCCTATTCTACCACCTCCACAGCCATGATGGAAGCCTTCCGAGACCGCCTCACCCGCAGTGGCATCACCGCCACCATCCGCGCTTCCCGCGGCGAAGACATCTTTGCTGCCTGTGGTCTCCTGGCCGGAGCCCACAAGCAATAACCTCGTCATCTCAAGCACGTAGCCTCTCTAGTCATTCTTGGCCGACAGGCCGAGAATCTCAGACACGATACTTCCCCACGTCATTCTTGGCCGACAGGCCGAGAATCTCGATTACGAACCAAAATCAAAAAAATATTACTATATTAGCAACTGAACCATAACACACACCAGATATGACCGGATTTTTCAAACACCTCAGCGACATCACCAAGATCCACCAGCGCGCAGCATTTGTAGACGTGGAGCGCCGCATCACCCCGAAAGAATCGGCCTTCCTTAAACTCGCAGGCGAACGCTACTCCTGCCGTTCATTCGCATCTACAGAGATTACGAATGACGAAATCGATAAAATCGTCGAAGCCGCCCGCCTCGCCCCCTCGGCACAGAACCGCCAACCTTTCCATATCTGGGCAGTCAAGGATCACGACGCCCTTGAAAAAATCAAAGAAGCTACACGATATACCTACGACGCTCCCCTGATCTTCATCGTTGCCTATCGCGAGAAAGACGCCTGGGTGCGTAAATATGATGGCCACAACGCCGCCGCCACCGACGCGGCCATAGTCACCACACATCTTATGTTACAGGCCGCCGATCTCGGCCTCGGCACCACCTGGGTCGCATCTTTCGATCCGGCACGTCTCAAAGAGCTCTTCCCCGAGCTCTCAGGTTATGAGCCTTTCGCCCTCCTCCCGACCGGTCATCCCTCCGACACATCCTCTCCCTCGCCCTCCCACACCGAACGTCGTCCCCTGTCCTCCCTGCTCACAAAGATCTGACGTTCCCTCACGTCCTCCATTATCTTGCCAGAGGATATTCTGAACGTACCACATCCCGTCAGGCACATCATGCAGAGCCATAGCATGATGTAAGCGGAGTTTTATCAAAACGTTTTAATAAGAAAATTTTTTAAAATAATTCTTTAAAAATTTGATTATTTGCCGTAAATTACTAACTTGCAAACGATTCAAACTTACCCGCTCTTTAACACACACAATTCAAATCAATATTATCTCTTACTAAACAACCTATGCTCATGGAAAAATTCAAGTTTTTTCTCGTAGCATTGCTGTGTTTCGTCGTCACTGGAGTATACGCCCAGAACCGTACGGTCAAGGGTACAGTGACCTATGCTGAAGACGGGACACCAGTAATCGGTGCCTACGTTACGATCGAAGGCACAAAAATTGGCGGGATCACGGATCTCGACGGTAATTTCCAAATTGACAATGTGCCCGCAAGCGCCAAATTCGTCATTGCTTCCTTCATGGGAGCCAAGGAGGCAAGGGTAGCCATTGCTCCTGACATGAAAATCGTCATGGAGAACGACTCCGAAGTACTCGAAGGAGTCGTCGTGACCGGTATGCAGCAGATGGACAGGCGTCTATTCACCGGATCATCCGCGAAGATTGACGCAGTCGATGCCAAGCTCGACGGCATCGCAGATATCAGCCGCTCCCTAGAAGGCCGTGTCGCCGGTGTCTCAGTGCAAAACGTCTCCGGTACATTCGGTACCGCACCTAAGATCAGGGTGCGTGGCGCCACCTCAATCTATGGTTCCTCCAAGCCCCTTTGGGTTGTCGACGGAGTCATCATGGAAGATGTAGTCGAAATCGACGCCGAAGACCTCTCCTCCGGTGATGCCAACACGCTTATCTCCTCCGCAATCGCAGGGCTCAACTCCGACGACATCGAATCGTTCGACATTCTCAAGGATGGTTCGGCCACCTCTATTTATGGTGCGCGCGCGATGGCAGGTGTCATCGTCGTCACCACCAAGAAGGGTAAGGCAGGTCAGACCAGGGTAAACTACAACGGTGAATTCACCGTCCGTCTGAAGCCCACCTACGACACCTTCAACATCATGAACTCCCAGGACCAGATGGCCGTATATCAGGAGCTCCAGCAGAAAGGCTACCTCAACTACGCCAGTCTCGCCAACGCATCCCAGAGCGGTATCTATGGCAAAATGTACCAGCTCATCAGCGTCTACGACGAATCCAACGGCCAATGGGGCCTTGCCAACACCCCGGAAGCCAAAGCGGCATACCTCCGCGCAGCCGAGATGCGGAACACCGACTGGTTTGACATACTCTTCAAGCAGACCATCCAGCACAACCACTCCATCAGTGCCTCCGGCGGTACCGACAAAGCCCAGTACTACGCCTCCCTCTCCGTGATGGACGATCCGGGCTGGACCCAGCAGAGCTCCGTAAAACGCTACACTGCCAACCTCAACACCACCCTCAAGCTATATGACAACCTTAGCTTGAACCTCATCAGCAACACCTCCTACCGCAACCAGCGCGCTCCCGGTACCCTCAGTTCATCAATTGATGCGGTAAACGGTGAAGTGAAGCGTGACTTCGACATCAATCCCTATTCCTACGCGCTCAACACCTCCAGGGCCCTCGACCCCGACGAGTTCTACACCCGCAACTACGCTCCCTTCAATATCGTACACGAACTTGACAACAACTACATCGACGTCGATGTCATCAACTTCCGCGTACAGGGCGAACTCAAATACAAGCCCATAAAGGGGCTCGAGCTCGCGACCCTCGCATCGGTGAAATACACCGCATCCAGCCGCGAGCACTACATCCTCGACGACTCCAACCAGGCCAACGCCTACCGCGCCATGGACAACACCGTCATCAGGGACAACAACAGCTTCCTCTACAGCGACCCCGACGATCCCTACTCCGTACCCGTATCCGTACTCCCCCAGGGCGGTATCATGGAGCGCACCGACAACAAGATGTCAGGCTATGACCTCCGCGCCACTGCCAACTACAGCAAGACCTTCGGCACCGCACACATCTTCAACGCGTATGCCGGCACCGAGGTCAACAGCACAGACCGTCACTCTACCTGGTTCAGAAGCTGGGGCATGCAGTTTGACATGGGCGAAATAGCCAACTATGACTGGAGAGTCTTCAAGAAAGGCTCAGAAGAAGGTTCAGTATACTCGACCCTAGACAACACCCACGAGCGTCGTGCCGCCTTCTTCGCCACTGCCAACTATTCCCTCTACGGCAAATACAGCGTCAACTTCACCGGTCGTTACGAAGGCTCCAACAGACTTGGCAAATCCCGTTCAGCCCGCTGGCTTCCCACATGGAACGTCTCCGGTCGCTGGAATGTCTCAGACGAATCATTCATGAAACCCCTCTACCCCTATATCTCACACTTCAACGTCAAGGCCTCCTACTCCCTGACCGGCGAGAGCGGGCCTTCATGGGTGACCAACTCCAATGTAGTCATCAGAGCCTCCACTCCCTGGAGATACTCAGCTGATGACAGCGAGACCTTCCTCGGAATCTCCCGTCTGGCCAACCCTGAGCTCACATACGAAAAGAAGCGCGAGCTCAACCTGGGTCTCGAAGCCGGTTTCATTGACAACAGGATCAATATTTCCTTCGACTGGTACAAGCGCAACAACTTCGACCTCATCGGCTACGGCAACACCCAGGGCGTCGGCGGCGAAGTCCGCAAATATGGCAACATCGCAGCCATGAAATCAGACGGCTTCGAGTTCAGCCTCTCCACCACCAACATCAAAAAGAGAGACTTCAGCTGGACCACCAACTTCATCTACTCCCACTCCCACAACATCGTGACCAAGCTCGAGACCTCCAAGAGAGTCATCGACCTTGTGTCCGGCACCGGTTTCGCCCAGGAAGGCTATGCCAACCACAGTATCTTCTCCATTCCCTTCATGGGTCTGAACGAAGAGGGACTTCCCACTTTCCTCGATCAGGACGGCAACATCTCCGTGACAGGCATCTACTTCCAGACCTCCGCCAAGGAAAAACTCGGCTTCCTCGAGTATTCCGGTACAGCCGACCCCACAGATGTCGGTTCCCTGGGAAACATCTTCAGCTGGAAAGGCTTCAAGCTTAATGTCTTTGTCACATACTCATTCGGCAACGTCATCAGGCTTGACCCCGTATTCAAATCCAAATATACCGACCTCAGCTCCATGCCACGAGAGTTCAACAACCGCTGGATAATCCCCGGAGACGAGAAAAAGACGGACATCCCCGTCATCGCCAGCCGCAACCAGAACAACACCAACTCACACCTCAGCTATGCCTACAACGCCTACAACTACTCTACGGCGCGCATAGCCAAAGGCGACTTCATCCGCATGAAGGAAATCTCCCTCGGCTATGACTTCTCCAAGTCAGTAGCCCAGAAGCTGGGTCTCAGCTCCATCTCCATGAAACTTCAGGCCACCAACCTCTTCCTCATCTATGCAGACAAGAAACTCAACGGCCAGGATCCTGAGTTCTTCAACACCGGTGGTGTGGCAGCGCCTGTGCCCAAACAGTTCACATTCACTCTCAAACTTGGTATCTAACAATGGAGGACAGAAGAATGAAAAATAAGATTACCATATTTGCAACAATCGCAGCTGCATCCGCAGCGTTCGCTTCATGCGACAAGTTCCTCGACACACTTCCGGACAACCGTGCAGAAGTTGATACTATCAACGAGGTGTACTCTATTCTGGGCTCGGCGTATCCCGACCACGACTACATCCTCGTGACCGAGCTGCTTGCCGACAACCTCGACAACTATGAGATCTCATACCCCAAGACCACCCGCTTCATCGACGAAGTATGGGCATGGAAAGATGTGACAGAGACCAATAACCAGAGTCCCGAAAACATCTGGGGCTCGTTCTGGGGAGCAATCTCAAATGCCAACCAGGCTCTGGAATCCATCGACAACATGGGCGGAATCCAAGCCGTTCCGGAGCTCAAGGAGGCCTATGGCGAAGCACTCATCGCCAGGGCATACTCACACTTCATCCTCGTCAATGTATTCTGCAAGACATATAGCCCCAAGACCAGTTCCAAAGACCCGGGTCTTCCCTATATGACCGCTCCAGAAAAGGGTTTCAACCCTAAGTACGAGAGAGGCAACGTCGCAGATTTCTATGCGCAGATCGAGGCCGACATCATAGAGGGTCTCAAATACGTGGGAGACAGCCACTACAACGTACCCAAGTATCACTTCACGGTGTCTGCCGCCTACGCCTTCGCAGCCCGCTTCTACCTCTTCTATCAGAAGTGGGACAAAGTCGTAGAATACGCTGGCAAGTGTCTCGGCAATGCTCCGGAGTCAATGCTCAGGGACTACAAATATCTCAGCACATTGCCCTCGGACCCTCTCAAGGTTGGATACGAGTACGTATCTTCAAAATCAACGGCGAATCTGCTCCTTCAGACATCCTTTTCGGCACACAGGAACCTGTTCTCCAACTACACTGCATGGGCCCAGTACTCACATGGTTCATACCTTTCCAAGACAGAGACCCTTACCGCCGGCAATGTCTGGGGCAACGATGGGAAATTCTACTCTGCTCCCAAATCATATTCGGGATCTATGGACAGGATTATCTTCTGGAGAGTACCCATGATGTTTGAATACACAGACCCTGTAGGCGGCACCGGCTACAACAGGTCCATTTTCCCTCTGCTCACGACAGACGAGTGCCTCCTCAACAGGGCCGAAGCTCTGGTGATGCAGGAGAAATATGACGAAGCCTGCGCCGATCTCAATATGTGGCTTCACAACATCCACAATACCACCACCGTACTGACACCGGCGATGATCAAAGATTTCTACAACGACGTAGAATACGCGACATGGAACACCGGCACAATCAAGAAGCATCTCAACCCCGACTTCGCCATAGATGAAGAAGGCTCCTTACAGGAGACCATGCTTCAGTGCGTCCTCGGATTCAAGAGAATCGAAAACATGAGTCTTGGCCTTCGCTGGTTTGACATCAACCGCTATGGCATCGAAATCTATCGCCGTTATATGAAGGCCGACGGCACTCCGGACCATATTTCAGACACTCTCACCAAGGATGATCCCCGCAGAGCGGTCCAGATCCCCCAGCGAGTGCTTGACGCAGGTTTTGAGGCAAATCCCCGTTAATAACAACAGCTAAAAAGACTAATCATGAATAAAATACAATTTGGAATATTGGCGGTGGTTGCAGCCGGCCTGTTCTCCGTCTCCTGCACGGAGAAGGACCCTGTCGACACAAGCAAGTCCGTGATTGTCATTGACAAGGTGACAAAAAACGACTTCGACCGCTGGCTCGACGCAAATTTCCTCAATCCGTACAACATCGTATTCAAATACAGATACGAGCAGAACGAATCCGACCTCTCATACTGGACCACACCGGCTGATTACAACAACTCCATCAAGATGGCACATGTCGTAAAATTCCTGTGCATCGAATCCTATGACGAGGTCGCCGGTGTTACATTCACCAAAAAATACTTCCCCAAGATGTTCTACCTGATCGGAGAATGGGAATACAAAAACAACGGCTCCTATATCCTCGGTACCGCCGAAAGCGGCAAG
>JAFZPY010000059.1 GCA_017552475.1 Bacteroidales bacterium
ACCAATGGCGACGGCGAGATCACCGACAAGGACCGCACCATGATCGGTGACCCCAATCCCGACTTCACCGCCGGTCTCAATCTCTGGGTAGCCTACAAGGGCTTCGATTTCAACGTGTCCGGTTACGGCTCATTCGGACAGCAGGTAGCCAAGAGTTACCGTTCATTCGCAGACAGCCAGCGTGACAACTTCACCACCGATGTATTCAACACATGGCAGGGTGAAGGCACTTCCAACCGTCTGCCCAGACTCACCAACGGCAGCAACCCCAACTGGAAGAACATTTCCGACATCTACATCGAAAACGGCGACTTCTTCAAGATTTCCAACGTCACCATCGGTTACGATTTCCGTAAACTCGTGGACATGAAGTATATCAGCAAGTGCCGCCTCTACTTCCAGGCACAGAACCTGTTCACGTTCACCAAGTACTCCGGCATGGATCCCGAAATGGGTAAAGGTACCGACGACGACTGGGCATCCGGTATCGATGTCGGTTTCTATCCGGCTCCAAGGACCTTCCTCTTCGGTGTTAACCTTCAATTCTAGAATGTCATGAAAAAACATATCATAACCATATCGACGCTGATTCTGGCGTCACTGGTTTTCGCAGGCTGCGAAAAATTCCTGGACACCGTCAGCTACACCGAGCGTAACACCAGTAACTTCCCCGCATCGGAAGAAGATGCACTTCAGCTGGTGACCGGTGTCTATGCTACGCTCAATCTGGATCTGCGTGAATTCCCCGGGGAATGCTACATCATGCAGGCAAATCTCTGCTCCGATGACCAGTACGGCGGAGGCGGTGTCGACGATGCCGAAGCCCAGGCCTGGGATCACCTCATGTACAATGACATAGACGCCCAGGGCGAATACTGGACAGCATTGTACAGCGGTATTGGCCGTGCCAACATGGCCCTTGCCAACCTCGACAAGGTAAAAGACGAGGAGATGCGCAACCAGCTCCTCGGTGAAGTCCATATCCTGCGCGCATGGTTCTATTTTGAACTGGCCCAGATGTTTGGCGACGTCCCTCTGGTGACAAAAGTCCCCGGCAGCGTCGAGGAGACCAGGGAATATCCCCATATCGGAAACCACGAGGAAGTGTACGGCCTGATCGCCTCCGACCTCAAGACCGCATGCGACATCATGCCCTCCTATCCTTATGGAGAGATCCTGACCGGTACCGGTCATGTGAGCCGCTGGGTAGCCGAAGGCCTGCTTGCCCGTGTATACCTGTTCTACACTGGATTCTACAGCGACAAGGAAGGCAAATCCATCACCACCCTTCCTATCCTTGATTCTGAGACCGCCACCCTGACAAGCGAAACAGTCAGCAAAGAATATGTAGTGACTAAGCTCGAGGACTGCATCACGAACTCAGGTTATTCTCTCGTTCCAGACTACCGCTGCCTGTGGACCTACAGTAACGCCGCAACAAAACCCGACTATCCTTTCATGTCAGACTGCGCTGAATCTTGGTATAAGGATAACGAGAACCCCGAGCAGATGTTCTATATAGCATGCGCCCAAGCCGATGACAAGTACAACCGATTCGTGATGTACTGCGGTCTGCGCTCATTTGACTGCGGTGATTACAAACCCGTCTTCCCTATGAACAAGGGATACGGCTTCGGCACTGTCAACCCCGATCTGTGGAACAACTGGGATACCGGGGATATACGTCGCAAGGGTTCTATCTGGAGTGCCACCGATGAAGCCCAGTATGTCAACTACACCCGTCACAACCCTCCTGCAGGAGGAACAGGCGACATGACACCCGGCTATGAGGTCGGTACCGAAAACCAGATGGAAGAGTCTCTGCTGTGGCAGAAGAAGAGCCAGGCTATTGCTTGCTATATTGGCATCAACTGGTTCTTTGAATTCACCTCTTCTTCCCTATACTACGGCAATGACAAAAAAGACTTCGGCCGTAAATATTGCACTACCGACTTCACTATCCTTCGTTTTGCCGACGTTCTCCTGATGCACGCCGAACTCTCCGACGGTAAGGTGATCTACAACGGCATGGACGGTATGAACGCCGTGCGCGACCGAGCAAATCTTCCTCAGATCGCCTACTCTGTTGACGCCCTCCGTCTGGAGCGTCGCCACGAACTGGCCTTCGAAGGCATCCGCTGGGGTGATATGCGCCGCTACGGCAAAGCATACTGCATCGCAGCCCTTGAAAGTCAGCTTGGTCAGGATATCTACAATATGGGAAAACCGACCGTGATGAAAGACCAGGGTGCCGGTTATCGTGCACGTTACGAGGCCACCTGGGGTTTCCGCCCCTATCCTAAGTCCGAGGTAGAGCTTTCCAACGGTGCCCTTCAGCAGAATAGCGGCTGGACCGACGCCAGCGCCCTCTTCACAAGCTGGAAATAATCATTTCCAGTCAATCAATTCTTCTCTCCCGAGGCCGGCCGCAAGGTCGGCCTCTTTTTTTCAGAAACTATACTTAACCTTCCCCCACACCTCCGAATTCCTCTTATACAACGCAAACAAGCCCCTGTCAGCATAAAAATAATCATACCCTGCCGTCACCTCCACCTGATCGCTCACCGCATACGCCGCCGACAGCCTGTTGAACACCCCTCCGTTCGTCACATCCACATACGCAAACGTCGAAAGCTTCAGCATGCTCCTCAACAGCTCCTTCGACACCCTCGCCGTCGCCATTCCGTCACTCCCCTGATGCGAATACTGCACACTCACATTCCAGTCACGCCCGGCATACCAGTCCACCCCCGCAAGCCCCTTTACGCCTCCCAATGAATACCAGGCGGCCTCACCTCTCAGCACGAACGCTCCCGCCGGCAACGATACATCTCCTCCCACCATGGTCTGACGCGGATACCTCCCCTCTACCGGCATCTTCTCCCACGTTCTCAAAGCGCATACAGAGAAATCCAACGCACTCAGATTCACCGTCATCCTGCCGCCAAATTCCATATTGGCCAACTTTTTCGCCGGCCTCTCACCGACACCCAGCACAGCCGGCACCGCCCACGGACCCTCCGTCGGCAGCACAAAAAACTCCGGCACGGGCACGCATATAACATCGAAATTCACCAAATTCCAGCCATACTTCACCCTCAGCGCCCCCACCGGAATCCTTATATCATCATAGTCCTGCGCCAGAAACTCAGTATAGTCAAACGGCGACACCAAATCAGTCACTCTCAAAGCATCAGCCACACCCCACACAACAATCTGCCTTCCGGCACGGACATCCAGCCCATCTTTCTGATATGAAATAAACGCCTCACGAAGCTCCAGACCCGTCCTTTCCGGCAATACTGCATTATACAGTGCATTCATCGACACATACACTGACGCCGCATCCATCCCGAGCGTCAACTCACCGCGCGCCCTTGTCCTCGACGCCATCCAGTCCCAGTCCCCCTCGGTCCTGACGGCATGATAAGAATCCACAAACCCCTTGACCTTAACTTTCAAATCCCCCTCAGACTGGGCAAATGCCTGCGCCGCCACCGGCAGCGCAAGCATAACAACAAACACACGAAACAATTTCATATTACAAACCCTTTTCCAGCTGTGACACGGTAAACAGCCCCGGCGCCAGCTTGACATCAAACTTCTGCCCGCTCATGCGAATCTCGGTCTTATGCCCCGTCTGCACATTCTCCATTATCATCTGGCAAATAGTCCAAAAGCCCTGGACTTGAGCAATCTCACCGACAGTCAGGCGCCTGTGAAGCTTATCCAGTTTGTCAAAATACTCCGCCTTCACGGCCATCATGCAATCCTGCCTTATCCATGTGACACGTCTGGAATAAATCTCATCCTTATCCTTCGGCACTGACTGTACCACCCAGCACTTCTTCCCGTCCAGTGTCTCCTCTCGCAGGAGCTCATGTACCTCCTCATCCACGCTGCGGGTACTCATGTCATCATAGGTAAAATCGCTTCCCATGAAATAATCAGTCTTTGACGACTTACCGCTGATGCGCCTTGTCTTCTTCATGGCCGGAAGGTAAAGCCACTTGTCATCAGTCTTGCCCGGATCATCGTAATCCCATGTCAGGAAGCCCGTGCCCTTCACATCTCCCGGATAATTGAAAAACATGATCTTCTTCGTATCCTTCCCTTCATCCATGGCCCATGACTCCAGCTTCCTCACTCTCTTGTTGCCACTCTTCTGAATCAGAGTCATCTCGATAGCCGAATAACGCGTCTGTCCGTCATCGCGGTCCTTGACCTTCTGCATCACGTCCCTGCCGGACTGTGCATAGCCGCCGACTGTCATCAGGGCGGCAATCATCATTGTCAAATAAAACTTTATCATAGCAAATATTTCAAAAAAGCATCTTAGTTCTTCTTACTTCCAAAAACACGCAGGTACCTGAACAGGATCGGCGTCAGGAACAGATCGGCCAGCAGCGCCGACACCATACCGGCCACAGCCAGCACGCCCCAGTTCCTCATCTGTATCGCATCTGACAACACAAATCCGGCAAACGTCGCCGAAATAATCACGGTCGACATCACAATCGCAAGCCCCTCCGTCCTGAACGTCCTGCCGATAGCGGTCTCATAATCACCGCACCTGTCATAAGCCACATGGGAATGGTTGATAAAATGAATGGTATCATCCACGGCAATACCCAGCACCATCGGAATCAACGACGCCGTCATCATGTCCAGCGGATACCCCAGCCAGCCCATCATGCCACCGACAATGATTGCCGGAGCAATATTTGGAATCATACCCACAACAGCGACCTTCCAGCTGCCGAAAATCAACAGAAGCACCACCCCGATCACCAGCACGGACAACAGCATCGACCACATCTGGCCCTTCTCCACATACTGTTGCATCACCGTAAACTGCGGGATATTACCCACAACCGACACATGTGCCCCCGGGAACAGCCGGCGGGCCTCATCCTCCAGCATCTCCATCTCCTTCTCCGCCTCATTGGAATTATAACTGTTCAGCTCGATCTGGAGCCTGAGCCTCTTATAATCATAATCCATCCAATACTCAGACTCGGTGCCACCCGCATTCTCATACAACAGCAACAGCTGAGCCACCATGTCGGCACTGTCCGGAATGCAATAAAACGCCTCCTTGCCGCCATTCAGCGTACAATTCATATCCTTGACAATGTCAGTGACCGAATTATGCCGCTTCGTCAGCTTATACCCGTCAGCCACCCCGGACAACTCATCCAGTTTCTTCAAATTATCCGGCTTCTTCGCATCATCCGCCTCAGGCAGGGTAATCATCAGATCATACGAATACATCGACCCCAGCTCAGTCTCGCACATATCCAGGAACCGCTTCACATACGGAATCTTGCGTCCCATCGTCTTCTCAATGTCAAACGCCGGCTCAATCCAGAACAGCCCTATTCCGCAAAAGGCCGTCACGGCAACAGCGACCGTCACGATAGGCGTATGACGGCGCAGCACAAAATGCCCGAACCGCTCAAACAGACCGCCGATCTTAGCCTCGAACGAGCTTTCCTTGTTCACCGCAGGCTCGCGGTCCCTACCGTACGACAACACGACCGGAGTCAGGAACAGGCATGTCACCAGCACGGCAAGCAGGCTGAGCGAAGTATTTATGCCAATCGCCCTCATCGGCACGATATTCATTGACAGGAACGTCATCAACGCAGCCACCGTCGTCAATCCCGACAACGTCACGCCCCATCCAGTCTCACTCACGGCCACTGCCACCGACTCCTTCCGCTTCCCTGTCTCCACAAACCTTGTCTTGAAGAAATTATACAAATGAATATTATACGCAATCGAACATGCAAACGTCAATATCAATGCAATCATCGTCGTCGTCATGTCAATGTAAATACCTGTCCAGCCGATAATGCCGAACCCTATGGCAAGCGCGGACATCGTCGTCAACAGCGGAGCCACGACGCCCCTCAGCGAGCGCGTCACTACAAGCATCACGATAATTGACACGATGAATGCAAACACGAACATGCGCCCCATCTCGTCCCCTATGAAAAGATACTTCTCATAGCTCAGATAAGGCATTCCTGAAGCGCTGGGAGACAGTTCGGCATATTTCTCCTTGCCGACGATATGCCCGGCCTCCTGCCCGGTCAGCATATCCGGGGCGATAGTCGTCACCTTCTTCCACACACTGTCTTCCGGGAACGGGCGCAGCTTCACCATGATCCACGACATCGTTCCGTCACTTGAAACGAGTTTCTTCGCAAGATAAGGCTTGCTGTAAGCCTTCGCCCTGATTTCCGCAAGGGCTTCCGGCTCAGACGGAATCTCGTCCGGGACGATTTGTTCGATCGTCATCCCGTCCTCGCTACCCACGGTGAACTCTATGTCAGTGAGAGACGTCACCTTGTCCGCATAAGAGAGACTGTCCATGAGTTCCCGGCTGAGTTCCCTGATAAGCGTCAGGCTGCGCTCCGAAAAAATGTCCTCGTTCTTCACCAGGACGGCGACATAATAATCGTTGCCGAAAATCGATTTGAACTCATTGGTTTTTACAAGCATCGGATCATCGCTGACGAAATAGTCGTCAAAAGACGTCCTCATCACGATTCGTTTCGTTCCCATCAGGGAGAATACGACAATGGCGGCAAATGCCGCCATGACCACCATACGGTGGCGCACAATCCATCCGGCCATTCCGCCGAACCAAGTGTTAATTCTTTCTATCTTCATGGTTAATGCCTAGTTAATGCCACAAAGGTACCCGGTCCCCGGACTCTCCACAATCCTAATTAGTTGGTATATTTCCCTCTCTCCCTAACACCCCGCCCCTCCCGTCATTCTTGGCCGTAAGGCCGAGAATCTCGAAAACGAAGAAACAACTTCGTCGTTCACCTTTTATATTTACACAGAAATACCTAAATTTAAGGCCGAAAAACAGCTTCACAGGATCATGAAAAAACTGATAACCCTCGTATGGGCCGCCATTGCGGCCTCTGTCATGGCGCTTTCAGCACAAAGCGGCGCCAATCCCGAATTTATTCGTCTTCTTCAGGAAAACAGGGCAAGAGCCGGCGTCAATACGCACTCTTATGAAGTGATGGGCTCGACGCTCGACACCCCAGCGCCCAAGGGCTACAAACCATTCTACATCAGCCACTACGGCAGACATGGTTCGCGTTCCAACTGGGGCGACTGGGCATACAAGGGAGTCATCAAGCCTCTCGCCGCCGGACAAGATAAAGGCATTCTCACCGACGAAGGAAAAGCCCTTCTGGACGAGGCTAAGACCATTCTTGAAAGATACGACGGCATGGACGGCCGTCTCACACCCCGCGGAGTCCGCGAGCACAAGGCAATCGCAGAGCGCATGTACCACCGCTTCCCGGACGTCTTCCGCAAAGGTCCCAAAGCCGTCCGTGTCGAATGCAGCACCGTTCAGCGCTGCATCATCAGCATGGCCAGCTTCACCAACGCCCTTACGGCCTGCCAGCCTGACCTGGAATGGTCTTTCGATACAGGAGAGAAATTCTTCGCATATATCAGCAACGAATCTTCCAGAGAGCATCGCAAAAAAGTCGACGAGATGCTCAAGCCCATATACGAAGCACCCGTAGACACCACATGGGTACTGTCACACCTTTTCACCGATCCTGAGGCTGGTCATGAGATAGTAGGCAATGTGGACAATTTCGAGACATGCATATGGTACACCGCATGCATAGCCGAAGACTTCGACGTAAACAGCGACGTCTTCCGTCATCTGCCCTTCGACGTGGTTTACAAATGGTACGACGCACTGAACCGCGACCTCTATATGAATCAATGCAATTCAGTAGAGCTTGGCGCTGACAGAATGGAGCGCTGCCGTCCCCTCGTAGACGATATTCTCAAAAAAGCCGACGAAGTCGTCGCTGACGGAACATACTCCGCCGACCTCAAGTTCGGTCATGACTACCCCGTCCTGGCTCTCGCCTCCTTCCTCGGCATAGAGGGTGTCGGCGACCGCATGACATTCAACGAAGTGCCTGAGAAATGGTTCGGCCCTGCAAACGTCTGCATGGCCAGCAACCTCCAGATTATCTTCTACCGCAACAAATCCGGCCACGTCCTCGTCAAATTCCTCTACAACGAGCAGGAGCGACATCTCCGCGGACTCACTCCCGTCACCGGCCCCTACTACGACTGGACCACCGTACGCGCAAATATAGAAGGATTTACCCGATAGCCTCGAGTTTATATCCGAGACGACGGAGCATAAGGGCCGCCCCGACAGAATACATCACTGAGATGGCTGTCAGGACGGCTTTATAAGCATCTATAGAGCCCGGCTCCAGGCCTTCATGACGAAGGAAACTGTACGCATCGCCTGCGAGACGACGCATAGTCTCGGCAAGAGAGGCCTCCTCTTCGCTTCCTTCGGGATAGCCGACTATTTCCCGGGCTATGTGTTCATCCATATAGTCAAAACCCTTCTCTCCGCAATAAAAGGAGTATCCCCTGTCCTTATAACCCGTCCAGTCCTTATCCCAGCAGAACGCGACTGCGGCTCCGAGATATGCGGCCCAGGCCAGTACGACCTCAGGATAAGCGTTGAATTCCTTGATGGCGTCACCATAATAATCGGGAGCCATCTCTTTCCATTTCTGATCGATATCGGGACTTTGCAAAAGCCGCCCTTCGAACAGGCGGCTTTGCAGTCTTTCTTTAAATGATGTGTTGTCTTGTTCCTTCATACTACCTGGCAGGAGCGATCACGGCGGCGAAACCGCCGTTACGGACCATCGATACGGTGAGTTTATCTGCGCCTGTGACCGTAGATGTGGTCTTGCGGTAGTCCATGGCCTGGACATCCGAATTAACGCCATCTTCGAAGGCTGTGATCTCGAATGTACCATGGCCGAGGAAGTCGAGAGGGATCTCAAGGGTCAGAGGCTCCTCTCTCTCGGCAGTCATGCCGCCTATGTACCACTTGTCCCCGCTACGCTTGGCCACCACCACATGGTCGCCGATCTTAGCGGAAAGAGGGCGTGTCTCATCCCAAGCGACAGGTACATCGGCGATGAAGCGGGTGCACTCATCGTTTTTATAATAAAGCGTGGGATTGTCCGCAAGCATCTGTATACCGGACTCAAACACCACGAAAAGAGCAAGCTGATAGGCACGGGTACCGATGGAAGCGGAATTGGGACGGCGGGATACGTAGACCTCGGGCTGCATGCTGAGCATGGCTCCGGGTGTGTATTCCATAGGGCCGGTCACGTTGCGGAGGAACGGCAGATAGATGCTGTTGGAGGGAGTACATCTTCCCATCTGTTCCATGCCGAGGACTCCCTCGTAGGAAAGGAGGTTGGGATATTTATACTCAAGTCCTGCGGGCTTGAATGCACCGTGGAAGTCCACGAAAAGGTGATGGCGGGCAGCTTCCGCGATCGTGCGCTCGTAGAAGTTGACCATCCACTGGTCGCTCCTGTCCATGAAGTCAATCTTGATGCCGGCTACGCCCCATTCTTCGAATTTGGCAAAGACATCGGGGTTGTTCTCGACAGAGAGCCATGTCAGCCAGAGGATTATGCCGACGTTCTTCTCTTTGCCGTAGCGGAGAAGTTCGAAAAGGTCAACGTCAGGATTGGGAGTGAAGGGGTCACGGGTATCTGCGGCCCAGCCTTCATCCATCACGATATATTCAATCCCGTAGTGGGATGCAAAGTCTATGAAATACTTGTATGTCTCAAGATTGCAGCCGGCCTTGAAATTTACGTCAGGGCCGTAGGGAACGGCACCGTTCCACCACTCCCAGCTGGCCTGGCCGGGCTTGATCCAGCTGACGTCTTCGATGACACTCTTTTCCGCGAGACGGCAGGTCATGGTGGAAGTCAGGAGATCACCGTCTTCTTTGGTGATGATGAAATAGCGCCAGGGAAAAGAACGGGAGCCGCTGGTCCTGGCAATGAAATCACCCTCACGGTCGATAACTACGCTTCTGTCCCTGTCTGGTGTCTGGCGAAATTCAACAGGATATTTGGGGAATACGGAGGCAAAGCCATTGTTATCCGTACCTTTAAAGAATGCGGCCGGATAGTCATGAAGGGCCGATTCGCTGAACAGGATGTTGCAGCCGTCACCGAATCGGGCAAGGATGGGATAATATGCCATATTGCCCGAAGAGGTCCAGTCTGTGGACTCGACGTGGGAATACGGCTCTTCGTATGCTGTCTTGAAACGATTGGTCTGGGATATTGTAAGGAGGCACGTCTCCGGGAAATGAACGCCGATATCTTCGTTTTTAACTTCCACTTCTCCGGGATAGTTTGTGATGAAGCGGTAAGCGACGCCGTCGTCAAATGCACGGAATTCAACGGAATAGCCGTCCTTGAAACGAAGCAGCATCTGGTTGTATTTGTTCTCGACGGCGGATGATTTGTATGAGACCACAGGATGAATAGTCTCATTGACACTCTTGCGGCTGACTTTGGAGAGACGGGCATTGAGTCCGATAAATCTGTCTCCGAACTCCATGGAAAGGGTGTTACCCTCCATAAGCAGCTTCTCTCCGGCATATACATCATAAGAAAGGACACCGGAAATGTGAACATTTACTTTCAGTCTTCCGTCAGGAGAAGAAAGCGTCTGTGTCTTCTCTGCATTGGCAGGTGCCATGCCGACAGCGCTGAGAGCGGCGGCAACTAGAACGATAATAAATGATTTGGCCTTCATGGACGTGTGTGTTTGTGACCAGAGCGGTTAGTGATTGAATAGGGAAAATAAAAAAAGTGATTCGGAAGGGATTCGAACCCTTGACCCACAGCTTAGAAGGCTGTTGCTCTATCCAGCTGAGCTACCGAACCATCCTTAAAAGGACTGCAAAGATAATACTTTTATGAATAATCACAAAATCAGAACTTATAAAGGTTGAGTCCCGTGTCTTCGGAGTCGAGGTAGCGGCCGATCTGGCCGGGGAAAGGTTCTACTACCAGCTCGCATGCACCGCTGATTGTTGCGGTGAGCATGTGACCGCCGATGCAGGTGTAGTCGGCGCGGCCGCAGGTGACGTGTAGATGGAGGTAGACTTCACCGTCTTTGGAGGAGATGTTGCCGGTGAGGTTGGATATTTCCATTTGTTCGTTGAATGTCTTGTCGACATATTGTTTGGTCACCGGGCTGTAGTAGCGGAGGGTCAGGCTGCTGATAGCGCCGAGACCATAGATAGCCCCGCATTTGATGTCTTTTTCCTTGCAGAATGCCGTGATGGCCGCGGTGAGGTCTTCGTGATTGGCGATGCTGAGGATGTAGCGTTCGCCGTGTTTGCTGTTTTGGTATTTCATCATGGTTGTTGTTTACAGGACGGAAAGTATCATGAGGGTGTTGTACTGGTGCTGGAGAGTGGCGGCAAATGAGTCGTCGGGGAAGGTGTCGTTGATGGTGCCGTCAGGGGTGTCGATGGAGATGGCTTTGACTCCGCGGAGGATGGCCTTGAGCTGCTCCATGTCGGGATAGAGATATACGACGTTGACCTGGTCGCGCTCCTGGGGAAGAGTGATGGAAGAGCCGTCTGCAAGTGTAATGGTAATCTCGGAACCGACTGGAATTGTGTATTTCTGTTCGGTGCCTATCATGAAGTTGAGGTCGAAGTCCTCAGTGTTGGAGGTCTTGTAATAGAGGTAGTTGAGAGCCACGTTGTAGATGCGTTCCTTGCCTGTGGCGACTTTGGCGCGGGAGAGGACGGTGAGGGAGGTGGCATTGTCCGCATAGCGGGCAATATCCTCGACGTCAACGTCATAGGCAGGAAGCTCAGCGTCGCGGACGGTCTCGTACTGGGCGTTGAGCGCTTTGGCGAAATCGTTGCTTTTGAACTGAATCTGGAAGTAGTCGTCAATTTCCCAGCCCGTGACGACTTCGACGCTTGCGATGCCGCCTATCACCTGTAGAAGGTCATCTTCGGGAATAATGTAGGTGGCGGGGTTCCAGTAGAGCTTCTGGGAAGAACGCTCAAAAAGGATTGGTTCGTTGGATTTTTCTATCTGGTCGACGCGGACCACTTTGGATTCGGGTGTAGTGAAAGACATCCTGGCGCCCTTGGGGATAGAGAAGGGGGCTCTGTCTTCGAAATACATCTTCAGCTGATAGATGTATGTATTGTCGGGATATGCAATCTTTTCGAGTCTGAACGAGAATGGGTGAGAGTCACTTGCGACAGATGAGAGCTCTGAGGAGATGTGTGTATATCCATTGTATCTGTAGCTGTAGCGGAGGTTGTCGGGGGCGGCATACGAAGCGGCTGCGACAAACAGCGCTGCGAGAAGCGAGATAAGGTATTTCTTCATGATTATGTGTGTTTTTCTATGCAAATATACACAAACCGCACCAAAAAGCCGCATACTTTCGGGTACGCGGCTCATAAGATATTACAGAAGTTGTTTAGAATCTGTAGCGGACTGAGATGGAAGGCACGAAACCGAGCACTCCGTCGCCGTAGAACTTGCCGTCGCTCCATCCGAGGACCGGACGAAGGTCAGCGGAAAGCTGCAGAGGGAAGTCGAAGTTGTACTCGAGACCGACCTGACCTACGAAGCCGAACATGAAATTGGATTCCACGCGGCCTTCCGCATCATGGCCATATTCCACATATCCAAGGCTTGCGCCTGCTCCGAGATAGAAATTCCATACTCCTTCTGATGTCCAGCGGGGAGATGAAATGATCCAGTTGTATGTGCCTGTGGCAGTGAAACCGTCCCATGCGAAGATACCGAGATCACCCTGGATGAACTGGCTTTCGGCCATGGTGTGCTGATAGGAGGCTTCGATTCCGTTAGCGCCGAGCCCGAGGAGTCTGGCACCGATGGCGCGCGGCTGGGCCGAAGCGGCAAGGGCCATGCCGAAAAGGGCGGCGATGATAATGATTGCTTTTTTCATAACTCAACAATAAATGTGTGTAACGAATGCGAAGATAGTAAAAATTATTTAACCATGCCGCTGAAGCCCATGAAGGCCATGGCGAGGATGCCGACGGTCACCAGGGCCACAGGAACGCCCTTGAAGGCCTTGGGCACGTTGTTGAGCGCGAGATGTTCACGGAGTCCGGCGAAAATCACCATGGCAAGTCCATAGCCGAGGGATGTAGCGAATGCATACACGATAGACTCGGGGAGATTGAGCATGTGAGGTACCGGACTGCCGAAGGTGAATTCCTTGGTAACCACGTTGATAGCCACACCGAGAACGGCGCAGTTAGTGGTGATCAGGGGAAGGAAGATACCGAGGGCCTTGTAGAGGGACGGGCTGACTTTCTTGAGCACGATTTCCACCATTTGCACCAGGGCTGCGATCACAAGGATGAAAGCGATGGTCTGGAGGAAGGTGATTCCAAACGGGACCAGCAGGTACTTGTTTATCAGATAGGTAACCAGCGTTGCGAGGGTAATCACAAAGCACACTGCCATGGACATGCCGGTAGCGGTGGAAAGCTTCTGCGATACGCCCAGGAAAGGGCAGATTCCCAGGAACTGGGCCAGGACGATATTGTTGACAAAAATTGCCGATATAATAATCAGAAAGTATTCCATAGCCTATTTCTTGAGATATTTGTTGAACAGTACCATAAGATAGCCAAGGCACAGGAACGCGCCGGGAGCCATCACAAATGCCAGCATGCCGTCATGGCCGCCGATGAAATTCCACCCGAAGGCGCTACCGGAGCCAAGGATTTCCCTCACA
>JAFZPY010000060.1 GCA_017552475.1 Bacteroidales bacterium
CTCGGTGAGGGTGTAGGTGGCTTTAGTGTATTGCATGCCGCGCTCGAAGATGTGGTCGAAGCGGGCGATTTCATACCATTCGCCAAGGTATTTGTCGAGTTGAAGATCTCCGGAGACGGAGTTGTCCACTTTGGGTTGGGCGTTGCAGCCGGTGCATATGAGGAGGATGGCCGCGAGGTTCATTAATGTGTGTCTCATAATGCTGGTTATTTGTTTGTGTCGTCTTTCTTTACTCGTTTAACCGTATGTTTGAGTTTGCCAATTATGAAATTAAGCTCAAGAGAGGACTCTGTCTCGGTAGTAGCGGACCTTTTTCCGTGAAGACTTTAGTCAAATTGCGGTTCATAGGAGAGACATTTGTGGACGAAATTTTCGTCCGCAAATCTTGTAACTCACCATCGCTCAACCCAAACATATAGTCAGGCGGAAATTTATCAGGATTATTTCTAACAGCTTCATTAATGCGCTTTGTCTCTACCCCATACAACTCCGCCACATCGGCATCTGCAATTACCTCTTTATCGCGGATTAAAGCGATTTTCTCCTCTACTGCCTTGGTTCCAATTAGTTCAAACTTGAACTCTTTCTTCACTTTTTCTTTCATTTTTGGCTATTGTTTATATTAGGGTGTTATTTCCTGTCGTAATAGGGATGGTCATGGGGGTGACGGGGCTGACGCTCGTATTTGTTGGGGCGGGAAAGGAGAAGGAGAGCGCAGAGGAGGGTTATGAGCGCAGCAAGGATGAGAGCGAGCATGTCAGGTACACGTTGAGGCTGGTGAGGGTGTCGTCGTCGTTGGGGGTGATGCGGAGGTCGGTGAGGGTGTCCAACTCGCCGGCTTCGATGAGGTAGCTGATGGCGATGGTGGCCAGATAGGGGTCGTTGGGGATGTCGGGGGTGATGTCGCTATATGGAGTGGTGTCGAGGGTGGCGGAGTGCATGTAGTTGTATTCAGTCATGATGAGAAGGCGGTGGAGGCGGCGGGAGATGGAAAGGGCTTCGGGAGAGGGGTCGTGAGCGAATTGCTCCATATAGCTGTTGAGGATCCGGGGCCAGGTGGCAGGGATGCGGGTGCCGCGTTGGAGGTAGGTCGAGAGGAGGCGGAGGGTCCAGAAGACGGTGGCGGATTCGCGGTCGGAAAGGTGGGTGGTCAGGAGCGCCTTGATGAAGGGAATGGCTTCGCTGAGGCAGTCGTAGGTGATGGCGTCGTATTTGGGGGTGTTGAGGTTGTACGGGAGGGCGCCGGTGTGGAACTGGAGATAGTTCAGTTCCCAGAGGATTCGGGTGCGGCGGAGGGGATCGTTGACGTGGGTGTACATCGCGGAGAGTCTGCGTGCGACTTCTTTGATGCAGGCCTTGTAGGCCACGCGTGAGCCGTAGATTTCATCGTAGCCGTGGATGGTGACGAGCTCAAACAGAGAGGAGTACATGCGCGAATATGCAAGCAGTTTCTCAAGTGAGGCGCCACGGAGGTCGGCGGAGAGCAGGCGGCCGGCGATGTCACGAAGTGCTGTGTCAGTCATCGATTGGTTCAAGGAATGACGGATGGATGAATGAGGTGCAGACAACGGCGACACCGGAGAGGCAGACGAAGAACTTGCGGTCGCGCTTGATGCGCTTGATGTAGCCTTCGACGCCTTTGTAGATGCCGTCTTTGACGCGGACACGCTGGCCTTCATGGAACTCCGGGCTGTCTTCGCCCATGTATTGGAGACCGCGGTCACGGACGGAGGTGGCTAGGATAAAGTTGCGCATCTCCTTGTCGGAGATGGGGGCCGGTCGCCCGGTCAGGAAGTCGGAGTAGTACATGAAGTACTTGTCTTCGGCCTTTTTGAAGTCAATGAGCTCCTGCTCTGCGCAGTGGACGAAGAGGAGCGATGTCACCAGCGGACGGTCGACATAACGAAGCCCCCCGTCCTCAAAGGTCTCGACGACCGTCATGGGGACGTAAGTCTCATGTCCTGCATCTTCCATGCTTTCACGCACGCGCGGCACGCGGTTGAAGAAGACTTTCAGGGCAAACCAATGTGGTGTGTGTGTGTCGGAGGTACTCATCTTCGAGGTCGTTCCTTCCACTCCTCGGCTTCGTGACAAAGATAAGTGTGTCGGCGTAGTCGAGCAGTCGGGGATCAGCAGGCTTTCCCAGTCGCGGCTCTTCCTCCTATCCAGGAGGCACATGCCGTAGATCCCGCCTGAGCGCACATAAACAGGCTTCGCTCAAGCAGAACAAAGATAGCAAATAGGAAGGATAAAAACAACTTTCGTGTACACAAATATGTGATAACGGAAGCGAGAAAGATTAACTTTAGTGCCTGGTGGTGATGAGTATCACTCCGTTAGCTCCTCTGGAGCCGTAGATGGCGGCCGCTGAGTCTTTGAGTATCTCCACGGATTTGATGTCGTTGGGGTTGATCATGGAGATGTCGGAGGTCACCATTCCGTCCACGACATAGAGAGGGTCGGTGCTGCCGTAGATGGAGGAGATGCCGCGGATCAGTACCCTCGGAGGGTTGCTTTTATTGTCGATGTAGACTCCGGGGACACGGCCTTCGAGGTATTCGAAGATGTTGTTGTAGGTGCCGATCACATTCTCGTCGATTGTGACCTTGCTGACGGATGAGGTGATGCTTTTGCGTTTGACCTCGCCATAGCCGATATTGACCATTTCCTCGCCGTAGGGTGTGGTCTCGGTCGCGAGGGACGCCTTCTGCGTGCCGCAGGAGCCGGATAGCAGGACGGCTGTGGCTGCGACAAGGATGTGTTGTAGCGTGTTCATGGTAGGTCAGACATTTCTCCTCCGACGGTCGGAGAGACGGCAGAAGATGATGTAGCGCGTCTGACCGGGGTCGAAGGTGGTGATAACTTTGGTCTTCCTGGACTTGAGACGGTACGTGACGGGAGTGATGCTGCCGTCGACGGGGTCCCAGATGAGAGGTTCGCGGCCGACAACGCGGAACTTGAGTTTCGCGCGGACCGGCCGGTCGAAGGTGCTTGTGACTCGGTAAATATCCGCATCGGGGAGATGGCGGTGTGTGTATGTGATGCCGCGGTTGCGCGTCTTGAGGTCGGCTGGGAGTCCGGCGGCGCGAAGAAGCGACCGTATGGTCCTGCCTGGCATCGCTGATCCGTTGTGCCAAATGCTGTCGGCAAGTGCCAGAAATGCACACTGATTCCCTTCGTCCCGCATGGCCTCAGGCATGGCCCCGCCAATAATGGCACCGTCCGCGGCAAGCTCCCCTATCCTCCTCAACACCGTCCAGGACATCTCACGCCCGCCTTCACCGATGTACAGGACTCCGAAAGTCCGTCCATCCTTGGAAATGATCCGCTGCTGCCTCACAGCAATGCTGTCCATGAGTCCTTCGGTGGTCACATATGCGGCACTGAAGCCATTTGGCAACAGCCTGGTGCAATGATCATGACCCTCACCGCAATATATCAATATATCATCTACCCTGTGACCCAGCGACATCAGATATGCCTCACGGTCAATACTTCTCTCGAACGAATCCCTCATCTCGACAAACTGCCTCTCAGCAGCTGCCACGTCGATGTAGCACCTGTAGTCCGTGCATGAGCACAGACATGCAATCGCAGTGGCTATGAGAATGATCCGTTTCATCTTTACAAATATAATAAAAAAAAGACCTCGATTTTTCAACCGAGGTCTTAAAATGCTTAAAAGACAATTATTTTGCCTTGCCCTGATTGGCGACAGCGTTCATTTTTGCTGCGATAGCCTCCTGGTCACCGAGGAAGTAGTCCTTGACGAGCTTGCCGTTGTCGTCAAACTCAAATACGTAAGGCACTGCGGTGGGCAGGTTAAGGGAGATGATGTCAGCGTCAGAAATACCCTTGAGGTACTTGATGATACCGCGGAGAGAGTTGCCGTGAGCGACCACGATCACATTGTCTACAGACTTGATGGTCGGGAAGATAACCTCCTGCCAGTAAGGCACGGCACGTGCGATTGCGTCCTTGAGGGACTCGGTGCGGGGGAGGTCGCTGTCTGCCACGCCTGCATAGCGGGGGTCGAACTTGGGGTTGCGGGGATCGTCCTCAGCGAGAGGAAGAGGAGCCACGTCATAGCTGCGGCGCCAGATCTTCACCTGGTCGTCACCGTACTTCTGGGCGGTCTCAGCCTTGTTAAGTCCCTGAAGATTACCGTAATGCTTCTCGTTAAGTCTCCAGCTCTTCTCAACGGGGATCCAGTCGAGATCCATGTTGTCGAGGATGTTGTTGAGAGTCTTCACTGCCCTCTTGAGGTATGAAGTGTAGGCTTTCTGGAAAGTGAAGCCCTCTGCCTTGAGGAGTTTGCCGGCGTCCTTCGCCTCCTGGTCACCCTTGGGGGTGAGGTCCACATCGGTCCAACCGGTGAAACGGTTTTCAAGATTCCAGGCGCTTTCGCCGTGTCTGACGAGTACGATTCTTTTCATGATATTTAAATTTAAAATTGCTCAATTTCGCGCCGCAAAATTACGGAAAAATCCACACTAATGCAACACTACTGCCCACCCAGTCTCTCAAAGAACTCCACCACCTCATCCCAGGTCCTGAACGGCTCCTTGCCGAAATGCAACAACGTCCCCATAAACTCCTCTCCACCACATTCATCCGGATGCGCATCTATCAGATAATCACCCATCAACAGCTCTTTATGCGACCCGACCATCAACCGATCCCAAGCCTCAACGCCAATCCAATGCTCCAGCCAATTCAGCGCACTCCCCCACTTTTCCGCTTCATGCGGCCTCTCATCATCCAGCACAAACACATCATACTTTCTTGACAATGAATGAAATGCCCTCACGGCACCATTTACCGGGCCATCACCCGCCGAGCACAAAGCACCGGCAAAGTTAATCATCACGCTCCTCTTACGCCTCCCCTCCTGTCTGTCGTCAATCCGCTGAATCACAGGCAATACAGCATGCAGCAACGTATGGTCATTCAAATAATGCTCCCCCTCAAACCTGACCGCCTGCCTGTAATGCGAGGCAAACTCATCAAAACAGTTAACCATTTTATCCTCAGTCCCGAAAAGCCCCCATACCCTGTCTCTTTCCTCCAGGCAGCGCTCCTCAGACTCAAAACATCCGGCCGACACCTCCCGGAACGCCTCCAGCAGCCCCTTCGTCACCATAAAACTCTGCACCCCGTCGACTCTTGGTGAATGAAACTCCTGCCGACCCAACCCGTTGTTTTTCAATATGGTATCAGCCAGGTGAAAAGCAGGATTCACGCAAATCCGGTCATACCCGTGCAATTGCTCGGTAAACATTCCGCCCATGGAGGTACCAATCACAATATCAGGCTTTTCCGACTCACAAACATCCTTCAGGAGCGACAACGCGTCCGCCGGTTCAACCGGCAGGTCCGGAGCCACAAACGTCGTCTCTGGCAACAACGTTCTCAGACTCCGCACCGTCCCCGATTGACCCGACGACGCAAAACCATGAACATATAAAATCTTCTTGCCGGCGCATATCTCCGGCCTCGCGTTCTCATAAAATTCCATCTATTAATCAAATAAATATCTTACGCCCCCCCGCCTACGTCATATTGTTTCTGAGATCCTCGGAGCTGGACTCCAAGGATGACGCGCATAATCATCTCGTCATTCTTGACCCGCGGCACATCGTCATTCTTGGCCGTCAGGCTTCCCCGTCATTCTTGGCCGTCAGGCCGAGAATCTCGAGCACGACACTACAGCGAAGCGATAAACGCCTTCATCTCACCGAGATGCTCCGTAATCGACTCAAACAGCCGCCACTGCGCCTTCGTTCTGACAAGGTTATGCTCCGGATATCTCACTTTATAATACGTATCACCGTTGATGTAGTCGGCAAGGAACCTCACCGCCTGCATAAACGCAAACCTCTGCGCCCCGTACGGCAAATTTTCCTTCTCCAAAGGAGTCAGGAACGAGGCTGTTGTTTCAATGAAACCACGTGTAAAACAACGGAAAATTTCCATATTAAACCCAACCCGACTGAGCTCCGTATCATCCTCTGCTCCCGTGTTGGCCGCCGTCCTCAGGAAGTCCCCGTAATCCGAGAACACAAATCCCGGCATCACGGTATCCAGATCAATCACACAAATCACCTTTCCTTCATCATCAAACAGCATATTATTGACCTTTGTATCACAATGGCATACACGCTTGGGCAACTTCCCCTCCCGATACAACCTTTCAGCCAGGCACATATCATCCGCCAAAGCCAGCATCTTGTCCACGAGTTCCTTGACCTCAGGTCTCTTCATCCTCTCCGCCCTGTCATCTGACACGGCTTCCTTCAACTGCTGAAGTCTCAACTCCATGTTATGGAAATCAGGGATGGTCTCCCCCAGTGTCACCGGAATGTCGGAGAGCATCGCCTCAAACTCGCCAAATGAACGTCCCGCGTCGTAAGAGGACTCGGGCGTCACCGCATCGCAGGTATGAGAGCCATTGACATACAAACTGATACGCCAATAATTCTCTCCATCAAAGAAGAATGTCTTGTCAGAATCACGAAGCGGGACAAGAATCAACGTCCTCGCCCCTTTAGCGCGAAGATGTGACGTCACGGCCTCGATGTTTGACTGGAGCAACTCAACATCCGTGAAAATATGATGATTTATGCGTTGCAGGACATACGAGTCCGGCGTATCAGTCTTGACCCTGTAAGTATCATTGATCAAACCGCTTCCGAGCGGTTCCACGGTAGTGATATTGCCGTTAATAGCGAATTTTCCAATAATCTCTTGTAGTTCCATGATGTGTGTGTATTAATTATGTTTTACGTCATCTCCGACGTTATGAAAGCACTTTTCCGTGACATCGGCAATACTTCAGTCCCGAGCCGCAGGGGCAAGGGTCATCCGGGGCAACATGAGGGATGGCCATGCCGAACGGGAAACCGTCAGGCATCCGGCTCTCAAGCTGATCAAGGGCATCATCTGATTCAATCAGGTCTGAATACCCCTCTGATATGGTGGGATGGGGCATGCTCCAATGTTCCGGTTCATCTGCAGGCATCAGTTCGTCGTCCATAGGGACATCACTGATTTCGGAGGTGAGATATCCCGTCTCGGCTGAAGAATGTCCTGACAAAAGCCATTTAGGGAGCGAATTGGCATAATCGGCAATAACCTGCAAATATGAACGATAGCGTGAAGCGGTAAGTTCATCCTCAACATCCGTCACGGCGCCGTACATATCTTCTATCGCTTCGGGAGAATGCACGTCTTGAGAATTCATCCAGATATCATGAGCCTCTCTGGTCAGGTACGTCTCCTCGTAGCGGAGCTTACGCAACATGGCAAGAAGGGCCTTGCCTTTCTCGGTCTTGAGCCCGAATGCACAGAAAGGGGCACCTGAGCCCGCTTCAAGGGCATCCTGATCTGTAAAAACAGCGTACTTCTTTACATTACGATACTCTGAACGGTCATCGAGAAGCCTCTCCGGATCATCAAGGAGAGGAGATGCCACATACAATTCATCGCCATGGGATGTATCACCCGTGAAGCGCGACATTTTCAGCAGTGGGCTTGATGACATCATCTCATACATGAGATTATGCGGGATCATATGCTCGGCAACGTATTTATCCACCAGATCGTAGAGCATCTTGTAGGGCATCACCCCGTAAAGGTTGAGATACCCGAGCATAAGCCGCTCGAGTTCAAACCTATAAGTCCTCTCTCCCTCTCTGATGACATCGGCCAGATAAGGAGACACAATATCGTATACCTCATGCCTGAGCCATACGATTTCGTAGTCCATCTGCGGATTGATATCAATTAGTCCGGAAGCAATAAGAAGTGACGGAAATTCCGAGAAATCCATCTCTACGGGCTTGTCAGGACCTGCCGACACCAGTTGTTCAAGAAGCCTCAGATCCCTCTCTGTGAGAGAACGAAGCCACTTCTGGGGTCTTGAGACCAAAAAGCAGGTCAATTCATTGACAAGATCGGCTTTCTTTAAGTCCAGGGGAATCCCGGCATCATACAAAATCACGAAATCCTTCAGCTCAAATTTCTGAAAGCCGCCAAGAATATTCTTTATGTCACTTCTTTCCTTCATAGTCTGCAAAAATAACATTTTTTTGCTAAATGTCATAGTTGCAGACCACGAAGAAAAACAGCGTCTTAGTTTCTTTTAACAGTTTTCTTTATGTCCTTCTTTTCAGCGACATAAGACCTGTCGTTGAGATACAGGGGACTGTATTTGCCGCGGGGGATATCCTTGAAGATATAGTAGTTGGCCATGCGGGCCGCTTCGATATGATCCGTCAAAGCTGTGACGATGGCTGAAGCGGCCATATCGACAAGGGCACCCAGAAGACCTCCGCTGTTGGAGTTCATCGAAAGGTCAAGATACAGGTCGCAGGTGCGGTCGAAAAGGACTTCATCCGTAGCCGTGGATTTGATTATATAGCGTATCTTGGTCTCAATACCGAATCCGCGTTTAGTCCAGTCATCAATCTGTGAGAAAACGACGGCATCTGCGCCGAAAAACTCCCCAAACTGGGCCAATGGTTTGTCAATGAAAAGCTCAGAGTCATAGGCACTCTCGTTCCTCAGTACGTCCATTGCAAGCATCGGCGAGATCACATAAAATCCTGCCTCAGCTAAAGGACGGCTTATGGAAGTATAGAGCAGATCCTTGGCCTCCACATTGGATGTGTTGTTGATAGGCGGCATCACGAGGATGGTGTTCGGCATGTTTTCATACATGTTCGGATACTGGGACTCTCTGGTCAGCTGTCCACCCGCACCGCAGGAAGAAACCACCGCGGCAAGCATTAAAATAGGAATAAATCTTTTCATATTACCTCGCAAGTCTCTTGATCAGCGGCTCTATGAAACGGGCCGACTCAGGATAATACTCAATCTCTTTTTTCAGCATTTCCTCTCCCCTCTCCCTGAACAATACGTCGTAGTCAGTAGAGGAAAAAACAAGTTTCTGTGACGCTGACGCATTGTTCATGAAAGTGGTAGCGGTCTCAGGCTGCAACAGAAGGTACCCATACTCGGCGCATATGCCGGGAGGGGGCACCTGTCGGGAACCGCCGGGATGAGTCACCATGGTCTCATAAACGATTAGCAGGTTGCACAGGCTCTTGGGAGTCTGTTTGTCATATGATTGATAGGCTAGCTTTTCGTATGCGGTGGTACCGCCTGAGACTCCTCCCCAGTTGTAGAGAGCGTTGGATGTAGCGCAGGAAGAGAGCAGGAGCACGGCAAAAACGGCAAGAATTATTTTCTTCATAGTTCTATTACCTTATGCTCCTGGGCGGAAACAAATATTTTCTGCTGGTGTACTTCCTGACCATCCATGATGACGGTGACATCATGCTGTCCGGGAGCAAGATAGATTGTGTTCAGGGCCGTAGCCTTGATGTTGCGGTCCTTCCTCCAGGCCTTTGTCTTGACGGTGAACATGTCATAGGAATTGCCATCCACCTTGACGGTGATAGGAGCTTTGTCGGCACTGACAAACGAAAGCATGCCCTCGTCAGCCTTGCCTGAAGCCACGGAATACGAACCCGCTCCACAACCTGTGAGCAGGATGGCGCCGATAAGCGCTATAAAGAACTTCTTCATAATGAAAACGTTTATTTGTCAGAGATATAATAATTGCCGAGAGCCTCTGTATCAAGGGCTTCGCCCTCGTATGTACAGAATGATATCTCATTTTCGGGAGTCTCGCCATAAGAGGACAGTACGGATACGACACCCACTTTCTGGCCGGGAAGTTCGATATTAAGTCCGGTCTGGGGATTCTTCACAACTTTGCCCTTCTTATATACATTGAACTTATCACCGGCTGCAAGGCCCTGAGCCTCACCACCCGAAATGATGTACGTGCCATCATCGACAGACAGGATGTATGACCTCCAGGGCTTGTCCATGCACTTGTTGATGATGTTCTCCACAAGCTGGCTGAGAGCAGCGGAGATAGCCTTGTCGCTGAGCGTAGCGTCAAATCCGGCAGTACCGCCCACGCCAAGGGTCTGCTTGGTAGTGGTCTCGGCATAGCCTTTAGCCTCATCGGAATAGATAATGAGTCCGGTCGCAGCCTCTACGAGACGGATGCTGACACCGGCTTCCACGGTCTGTGTCTTGGAAGAAGAGAACACCTTCTGTTGGCCTTCAGCCTTGCGTCCGTATTCAGTTATGGAACCAAGGATGATGTAGTCGGCTCCGATCTTGTTCATGCCTTCACCAGCCTCTGCTACCAGTACATCAAGGTCCTCCCTTTCCAGAAGGATGAACTTCTCGCTGGATGCCAGTTTGGACGAGAGAATGTCAAGCGCCTGCTTACGCATAGGATCATTTTCCTTGTCATAGAAAAGGCCCTTGGCATACTGAGTCTCATTGGAGAAACGACCAATGGCCACTTTCCTCTTTATTGTCTTATCCTGAGCTGACAATGACACCGGCGCGGCGATCATTATCGCAGCAGCCGCAAGCATCGAAATTTTAGCAAACACTTTCATAAAAAAAAATTTTAATTTGTTCCAAATCCAAATATACAAATTATTTATCAAAAGTGTTCGATTTTCTCTACCAATTAGAAGCTCTTTTCATTTTTCGGGCAATCTGTTCCGTCGCCAGGCACCCTATCGACCCCAGATGAGTATGTTCCACCTTTTTCTCGGCCTTGAAGCGTCCCTCATTCACTTCAATCCCTACTTCCTTATACGCATCCCGGAACGGTTTCCCCGAGAGCACCCGCCTGTTTACCTCCTCTACAGTGAACAAATAATCATAAATCGGCGCATCCAGAATGGTACGGTTCACCTCTACATGCTCCAACATATACACCGCCATCTTCAGGCACGAGTGCATCAACTCCAACGCCGGGAACAAGATATCCTTCAGCAGTTGCAAATCCCTATGATAACCATGCTGCAAGTTGCTGCACAACAGGCTGATAGTATTCTCCGTCGACAAAATTTGATTGCAATGTCCCCTCATAATCTCCCACACATCCGGATTCTTCTTATGCGGCATGATGCTCGATCCTGTCGTGAGTTCATCCGGGAACTTGATAAACCCGAAATTAGGGCTCATATACAGGCAGCAATCCGCCGCAAGCTTGTTGAGTGTCAACGCAAAAGCCCCAATTGCAGAGGCCACCGCCTTCTCGGACCTGCCCCTGCTCATCTGCGCGGCCACCACATTATAATCCAAATCACCGAATCCCAGCAGCCTCGTCGTCATCTCCCTGTCCAGCGGAAACGAGCTGCCATATCCGGCCGCTGATCCCAACGGATTTTGGTCCACCACATTAAACGCTCCCGCCAGCATAAACATATCGTCTGCCAATGCCTCCGCGTACGCGCCAAACCACAGCCCGAACGACGACGGCATCGCCACCTGCGTGTGCGTATACCCAGGCAAAAGCACATCCTTATACTTCTCACTCAGGCTCTGCAGCAATTCAAACAGCGCCATCACCTCATCGCGGACCTTCTTCACCTCATCCCTCAAAAACAACTTCACATCCACCAGCACCTGGTCATTTCTCGACCTGCCGCTATGAATCTTCTTGCCAATATCCCCGAGCCTCCGCGTCAGCAACAGCTCCACCTCAGAATGAATGTCCTCCACCCCGTCCTCAAGGACAAACGTCCCGGCCTCAATCTCCTTCAAAATCTCCTCAAGCCCGGCAGTCAGTAGCGCCAGCTCCTCAGAACTCAGCAATCCAATGCTTTCCAACATCTTGATATGAGCCAACGACCCGGTCACATCATACTTCGCCAGCCTCAAATCCAACACCCTGTCGTTGCCCACTGTAAATTCCTCCACTACCTCCGTAGCGGCCTTGCCCTTATTCCATAGCGTCTGCGCCATCACAAAAACGTTTAATAAATTCAACATATTTACCAACAGCATCTTCAATCTCACTCACTTTTATAAACTCATCCGCATGATGCGAACGCCCGCTCTCCCCTGGTCCCAACTTCACTGCATCACACGAAATCCTCATCCAATCCGACGTCGTCGGGGACGAATAACTTTCCAATCCCATATCATCCACCACCCGGAGCAACGGCGAGCCACCGAAAGTCGCGGACGAACGGTTCTTCAGGTTCCGCGGCGTCAGACGGCTCCGGCATACACCCTGCAACATCTTCACAATCTCCTCATTATCATACAACTCAGTCGGCCTGATATCCACCACGAACCTGCACTTGTCCGGAATCACATTATGCGCCGTACCCGCATCAATCTGAGTCACATTCACATGCACCCGCCCCATCAGCGGCGATACCCTGTCAAAATTGAAATTCCTTATTTTATCAATATCTTCCAATGCAATATAAATGGCATTCACACCCTCACCTCTTGCAGCATGACCGCTGACCCCCTCAGCCTCACCGTCCAGCACCAGCAATCCCCTCTCGCTCGTCGCAGCCCTCATCCCCGTCGGTTCTCCCACGATTGCATAATCCACCACTCCGTCCAACGTCTCCGGCCATAGCTTCTTCATCCCGTCCGGGCCGCTCACCTCCTCCTCCACCGTCAGCACAAGCATCAGATTAACAGGTAATTCCGCATCATGATATCTTGAAAACGCCGCCACCATCGCCACCACGCTCCCACCGTCATCATTACTTCCCAATCCCCTCACGACCTCGTCATTCTTAGCGCCGTATTCCTTGGCGCTGCCCTCGTCATCCTTAGCCGCAAGGCCGAGAATCTCCTCCCCGGTAAACGGGTCAAACGTGTACCCGTCACACGCCGGCACCGTGTCCAGATGCGCACACATCATCAACGTCTTCCTCCCGTCAACCCAACTCCTGCTCCTCGCCACGACATTCCTTCCACCCCTCTCAGCCACAATACCATGCGCATCAAGGAACGCCATCACGCACCCGCACACCTCGTCCTCATGGAACGAAGTGGACGGGATGCTCACCATCCTGCGCAACAGCCCAACGGCTTCCTCAATCGTAACTATCATGCTTTCAAACGAGTACCAAACGTATTCAAAATATTTGCGGCATGCTTGATCGTCACGGCTCCCACGCCTGCATCCAGTGCCCTGAACGCATTATCCAGCTTGGGAATCATCCCGGCAGCCACCCTTCCTTCCTTCTTCAGCACCTCATAGCCCGCCAGGTCCAGCTCGGGAATCACGGAATCATCATCCTCCTTGTCATACAACACCCCATCCTTCTCGAAGCAATAGAACAACTCCGACGACTGAACACGTGCAATCGCTACGGCCACAGCCGAAGCAATAGTATCAGCATTGGTATTCAACAAATTACCATTACCGTCATGCGTAATCGCGCACAGCACGGGCGTCACTCCGCGCTCCGTAAGCGACAACAGCAACTCCGCATCAACGCTCTTCGAATCCAAATCTCCCACGAATCCATAATCCAGCGTCATCAGATTCAGTTCCCCGGCCTCCTCCAGCTTACCGCCCACCACCACCGGCTTCCTCTTCTCCGCCCTGATCACATTGGCATCGCAACCGCTGAGTCCGAGCGCATTGCAGCCGAACCCCTGCAACTTTGCGACAATCTGCTTGTTGCACCAGCCGGCATACACCATAGTCACGATGCGAAGCGTCTCCGCATCTGTGACCCTCCGCCCCTCAATCATCTTTGGCTCAATACCGAGCTCTTTCTGCAGCTGCGTAGCCATCACTCCCCCGCCATGCACGAGGATCTTGGGACCCTCCAGCGAAGCGAAATTTTTAAGGAAATCATTCAGCAGCACGGGGTTATCCACCACGTTGCCACCTATCTTAACGACCTTTACCATAATCATCAAATCTATGTAAGTGTTACCTACAAAGATAGAAGAATTTCCTTAATAACCGTCTGCGCGGACACGACCCTGTTGGCCGCCTCCGGTATCACAATCGACGCAGGCGATTCAATAACATCGTCAGTCACAATCATATTGCGGCGCACGGGGAGGCAATGCATAAACCGCGCATTGTCTGTAAGAGCCATCTTCCTGCTGTCCACGGTCCAGTCGCGGTCCATAGACAACACCTTGCCATAATTATCCCCGCTGTACGCAGCCCAGTTCTTTGCATACACGAAATCAGCACCCTCAAGCGCCTTGTCCTGGTTATACTCCACACGGGCATTGCCTACAAACTTGGGATCAAGCTCATAACCGTGCGGATGCGTAATAACAAACTCATAATCAGTCAGGTTGATACCCTCGGCAAAGCTGTTCGGCACAGCCTGGGGCAATGCCTTAGGATGCGGTGCCCAGGTCATCACGATCTTAGGGCGCTCCTTGGTCTTGTATTCTTCTATGGTAATCATATCCGCAAACGTCTGCAACGGATGCCTCGTCGCGGCCTCCATGCTGAACACCGGCTTGCCGGAATACTGAATGAACTGATTCAATATCTTTTCGGTATAATCGTCCTCCTTACTCTCAAAGCGCGCGAACGACCTCACACCGATGATATCGCAATAGCATCCCATCACCGGAATCGCCTCCAGCAGGTGCTCCGGCTTGTCGCCGTCCATGATCACTCCTCTTTCGGTCTCCAGTTTCCATGCGCCCTGATTGACATCGAGCAC
>JAFZPY010000061.1 GCA_017552475.1 Bacteroidales bacterium
ATCAAGGTCCAGTACCACGGTCACACCGGTCCCGGTTTCTCTCCCGCGTCCATGCTGGAAGTAGCCCGTGCCGGCGCCGACTACCTCGATGTAGCCGTAGAACCGCTCTCCTGGGGTAAGGTTCACCCCGATGTCATCACCATCCGCGAGATGATGAAGGCCGACGGCTTCCTCGTCAAGGACCTCAACATGGACGCCTACATGGAAGTACGCCGTCTCACCCAGAAATTCATCGATGACTTCCTCGGCTACTGGATCAACCCTTCCAATGCCAAGATGACCTCCCTCCTCGTAGGATGCGGTCTTCCCGGCGGAATGATGGGTTCAATGATGGCCGACCTTCAGGGATTCCAGGGCGCCATCAACGCCGCCCAGAGAGCTCACGGCCGTCCCGAGATGAGCCTCGACACCCTCATGGTCAAACTCTTTGAAGAGGTTGAATATGTATGGCCCCGTCTCGGCTACCCGCCGCTCGTGACTCCATTCAGCCAGTATGTCAAGAACACCGCGCTGATGAACCTCTTCAACATGCTCAATGACAAACCCCGCTGGACCACCATTGACAAAGACACATGGGGCATGATTCTCGGCCACATGGGCAAGCTTCCCGGAGAACTCGACCCCGAGATCATCAAACTTGCCAAAGAGAAAGGCCTCGAGTTCACCACCGGCAACCCTCAGGACAACTATCCTGACGAACTCCCCAAATTCCGCGAGATGATGAAGCAGGAAGGCTGGGACGAAGGCGAGGACGAAGAAGAGCTCTTCGAGTTCGCCATGCACGAGCGTCAGTACCGCGACTACAAGAGCGGCGTAGCCAAGGAGCGCTTCAACAAAGAGCTCGCCGAGCTCAAGGCCAAAGCCAATGCTCCCATCGAAGTAGTACGTCCCGTCGTCGAGATGCCCAAGTTCAGCGTAGAAGAGTATACTGCGAAATATCCTCACGCCGTGCCAGTACAAGCTCCCGCCAAGGGTCAGCTCCTCTGGCAGATAGATGTGGACGACGCCTCTGCGGCACCCATCGCCGGCACGGAAGTCAAAGCCGGCAAAGCCTGTGGCTACGTCCAGACCTACTACGGCATGGAAGAGCTCATCCCCGCCGTCAACGGCCGCATCGTCGCCGTCACCGGCAAGCAGGGTGACTCCGTCGTCAAGGGCGAAATCGTCGCCTTTGTCGAGCCTTAATGAGACAACGCAAAAAAGGCGGTCATTTTTTCGTGACCGCCTTTTTTTGTTTATAAACATCTAGAGTTTCCCGCCGAATGCGAGGTCGCCGGCGTCACCGAGACCGGGAACGATATAGCTGTGGGAAGTCAGTTCCTCATCTATTGCCGCGGTCCAGAGAGTGGTATTCTCAGGAAGATTCTTCTGCAGATACTCAATGGCGTACACGCTTGACACGGGGCATACGAAATGGGTGTGCTTCGGAGCACCGCCATCATTGCAGAGCTTCTCGAATGCCACCTGGATGGAGGCACCGGTAGCGAGCATGGTATCAGCCATGATGAGAACCTTACCCTTTATGTCAGGGCAGGTGCAATATTCGATATTGATATGGAAGTCATCACCTTTGTCATACTTGCGGTATGCGGCCACAAAGGCATTTTCTGCGCTGTCAAAGAAGTTGAGGATGCCCTTGTGGAGAGGCAGGCCGGCCCTGAGGATGGTAGAGACCACGACGCCGTCGTCCGGAGTGGACACACGGGCTATACCCAGAGGGGTAGTCACATCTTTGACTGAATAGTTGATGGTTTTACTGAGTTCGTAAGCGAAGATTTCGCCGACTCTTTCGAGATTTGTACGGAAACGAAGGCTGTCCTTTTGGATGTTGATATCGCGCATCTGGGCGATAAAGCTGTTGAGCACCGAATTGGACTCGCCGAGGTTGATGACTTTCATAAATTTTCAGATTTTTTATCTGAAACACAAAGGTAGATATTATTTCGGCAAATTCAAAAGGAACAACCGTCAAAGTTCGCGGCGGAGACGCGCCTTGGGGATATCAAGCTGGGCGCGATACTTGGCGATGGTACGGCGGGCCACCTTGTAGCCATGACGGTTCAGCTCGTCCACAAGCTCGTCGTCGGTGAGCGGGTTATGTTTGTCCTCCCCTTCCACGCACTCACGCAGGACCTTCTTGATTTCACGGGTGGACACCTCCTCTCCATCCTGGTTCTCAAGACCTTCGGAGAAGAAATATTTGAGCGGAAAGATTCCGAAATGAGTCTCGATATACTTACTGTTCACCACGCGCGAGATGGTGGAGATATCAAATCCTGTCATCTCCGCTATATCCTTCAGCACCATGGGACGCAGGTTTGTCTCATCCCCGTCGATAAAGAAATCATGCTGATACTCCAATATCGCCCTCATCGTGCTTTCAAGCGTATTCTGGCGCTGTTTCAAAGCCTCAATGAACCACTTGGCAGAGTCCAGTTTCTGCTTGACAAAAGTGGCGGCCTCCTTCTGGGAACGCTCACTCGTATATTTGGAGTTTTCCAGAATATCCGCATAGCGGCGGTTGACACGAAGTTCCGGTATGGAGAAACGGGGCATCGAAAGAATCAGTTCTCCCCCCTCATAGTCAAGACGGAAGTCCGGTACGATCTGCTGTGCCTGGTCGTTGTATGAATCATCAATCTGTCCGCCCGGAGAGGGGTTGAGCTTCTGTATCTCCCGGAGCACGTCCTTCATATCGTCTTCCGTGATGCGCATGCGGGACATTATTTTCTGGAAGTGACGGTTTTTGAACTCGTCGAAATAATCCGTCAGGATACGCTCCGCATTCATCACCGGTACGGTCTGTTTGCGGTCTCCAAGCTGAATCAGCAGGCATTCGCGCAAATCGCGGGCACCTACGCCGGAAGGGTCGAACTGCTGTATCACCCCAAGCATGTCAAGAACCTCAGCAGGAGTAGCCTCCACTCCCGCACGGAACGCGAGATCGTCCACGAGGGAATCTATATCACGGCGCAGATACCCGTCATCATCGAGACTGCCGATTATAAACTGCGCGATAGTACGCTGATGGTCGTCCAGATGGCGGAAGCCAAGCTGCTCCATGAGAGCCTGGGTAAAACTCTGCCGGACCGAGAAAGTATTGTATTCCGGTCTCTCGTCCTTGCCATAGTTATTGACATGGAGATTGTAGGCGGGGATGTCGTCATCTGAGTAGTCGTAGGACTCATCCGACCCGCCTTGTTCCTTTTCTTCCATCTCGGAGATGGAGAGATCCTTCGGCTGGTCGTCGCTCTCGGAAGAAGACGGGGTATCGTCAAGCACAGGATTGTCATTCAGCTCCTCCTTCACCCGTTGCTCAAGCTCCTGGATAGGGAGCTCGATGAGTTTGATGGTCTGAATCTGAAGAGGCGAAAGTTTCTGGGTCTGAACCTGCCTTGTTTCCAATCCCTGCTTTGACATACTCTATATCACTTGCCGCTGACCGGAGAGAAAGCCGGATAATTGATGTTTTCCTTGATAATGAATGCTGACGGATAAAGCGCTTTCAGCTCGTTGAACACCTTCAGAGCCTCATCCCGGGTACGGAAGTCGCCCACGGTAACCTTGAAATTAGGGCTCTCGAAAGTGCGGTAGACCCCGAGCCATGGATAGGTTCGCACGACGGCGCGCGCCACCTGCTCGGATTCGCTGCGTGAATTCTGTCTGCTGTTGTAATATACCCTGATGCGGTATCCCGTCGCATTCGAAGAACGGTTGGCTGCAAGATAGCGGTCAAATGCCGCACGCAGGTCCGAAGACTGCGCCACAATCACCTTCGCGTCCGGGGAGGAGCCACGAAGTCTTGCGAAAATATCGACGCCTGCGTATGTGGAGTCAATATCGGCCGCCCTTACATAAAGCGAATCCCTGTAGACCTGTGCGCCGGCGGAAAAGGCCGCCAGTATAAGGACTATGGATATTATTATCTTCTTCATAATTTAATCATACTGTTAAGGTCGATACCCTTGAGGGTCCTGGTCTTCGTGACCCCCTTGGCCCGGACCTTGAACGACAAGTCAATTTTCATGCCTTCAAGAGACTTTTTTGAATAAATCATCATCATCTCTATGAGCGATACATCCTCCGATATGACGCTGTGGCAGGGAATCTCATACACCTGAGTCGTTCTGCCCTTGATAGTTATCGGTTCTGCCGAGACCGTCCCGAAGTAGTTGTCATTATAATAAATAATTCCTTCCATTTCGCTGACGTCAATGGTCATCGCCGGGTTTTTCACGCCGATAAGCAGGACGCCGTCGTATGCGCGCGGCCCCGCTATGGTCACTGACTTCGCTCCCACCGAGACAATCCTGATGTCATCAACTCTTGATACGCCGCAGGAAGCAGCAAGGGCGAGAAGTGTCAGAATCAGCGGGAACAGTATTTTTCTGGTCATCATATCAGGTGGTTTGTATTATACAAAGGTAACAAAAATTTCCGTATCTTTGCCGCATGGAAAAAAGCGACAACAAAAAGATCTATATAGAGACCTATGGCTGCCAGATGAACGTCAACGACACCGAGGTCATTTTCTCAATACTTGCAAAAGCCGGATACGACCGCACCGAAGACATCGCCGAAGCAGATGTTATCCTCGCCAACACATGTTCTATCCGCGACAACGCAGAGCAGCGTATCTGGGGCCGCATTGACCAGTTCCACCAGTACAAGAAGACTCGCAAGGACCTCATAGTCGGCATAGTGGGCTG
>JAFZPY010000062.1 GCA_017552475.1 Bacteroidales bacterium
ACAACTCCAACCGCAGCAACAGCGGCTACCAGCGCAACTCCTACGGCGACCGCCCCGAAGGCGGCTATCAGCGCACTGAAGGCGGATACAACCGCAATGCAGGCAAACCCGGCGGCTTCAAGAAACCCGGTTTCAGCAAAGGCGGCTACAACAAGCCCGGATTCGGTAAACCCGGATTCAACAAAGCCGGCGGTCCCAAGAAGTTCGGAGGCAAACGTCCCTTCAACAAACAGAGCCAGTGGGGAGCCAACGCCGAGGCCGGCATCAATGCAATGCTCAGTCGCAAACCTCAGGTAGACTCCGCAGCTGCATTCTCGGACAACGACACCGTAGCTACGCCTATTCAGGAAGTAATCCGCCTCAACAAGTTCATCGCCAATTCCGGCGTATGTTCACGTCGTGAGGCCGACAGCTTCATCCAGGCCGGTGTAGTCACCGTCAACGGCGAAGTAGTCACCGAACTCGGAACCAAGGTCAACATTCTCACCGACGACGTACGCTTCAACGGCGAGCATCTCAAAGGTGAAGAGAAGGTATACATCGTGATGAACAAGCCCAAGGGCTATGTCACCACAGCCAGCGATCCCCATGCCGAGAAGACCGTCATGGACCTCCTCAAGTCCTGCCCTATGCGCGTCTTCCCCGTAGGCCGTCTCGACAAGAACACCACAGGTGTCCTCATGTTCACCAACGACGGAGAGATCGCCGAAAGGCTCACCCATCCTTCCTACGACAAAAAGAAGATATATCAGGTAATACTCGACACCCCTCTCACCGAGGATGACAAGGCCGCCGTGCTTGAAGGCATAGAGCTCAATGACGGCGTCATCAAGGCTGACGAGCTCGAATACATTGACGCAGAAGACCATCGCAAGCTCGGTATCGAGATTCACTCCGGCAAGAACCGCATCGTCAGGAGGATCTTCGAGTCCATGGGCTACGAAGTCCGCGCCCTTGACAGGGTTTACTTCGCCGGCCTGACCAAGAAAGGCCTCAAGAAGAGCGAATGGAGATACCTGACAGAGGGAGAAGTCAACGTCCTCAAAATGGGAGCCTATGTCTAAGCACCGCGCCGGATTTGTCAATATCATCGGCAATCCAAATGTAGGCAAGTCCACGCTGATGAACGCCCTCGTGGGAGAAAAACTCTCCATCGTCACGGCCAAAGCCCAGACCACGAGACACCGCATCATGGGCATTGTCAACGGCGAGGACTACCAGATCGTATATTCCGATACGCCGGGCATACTCAAGCCCGGCTACCGGTTGCAGAAAAACATGATGAACTTCGTCGAGACCGCCATAGGCGATGCCGACATCATCCTCTATGTCACCGACACGGTGGAGAAGAGCGACAAAAACGAAGACTACATCAAAAAGCTTCAGAAAATCGACGCACCCGTAGTGCTTGTCATCAATAAAATCGATATCAGCACCCAGGAAAAAGTCGTCGAACTGATGCAGTGGTGGAAGGAGCAGCTTCCCCAGGCCGTAATCATTCCCGTTTCAGCACAGGAGAAGTTCAACCTCGAAAGCGTTTTCGACGAGATACTGTCACGCCTGCCGGAGTTCCCGGCCTGGTTTGACAAGGATGCCTTCACCGACAAGAACCTCCGCTTCTTCGCCTCGGAGATTATCCGCGAGAAGATACTGCTCAACTACGGCGAAGAGATTCCCTACAGCTGCCAGGTTGAGATAGAAGCCTTCCACGAAGGCGAGGACCGCTATGAAATCAGCGCTGTAATCTACGTCATGCGTGATTCCCAGAAGGGTATCATCATCGGCAAAGGCGGAGCCGCCCTGAAGAAAGTCGGCACCGAAGCGCGCATGGAAATGGAAGATTTCTTCCAGAAAAAAGTTTTTCTCCGTACATTTGTAAAAGTAGACCCCGACTGGCGCGAGTCCCGCAAGGAACTCCGCAAGTTCGGATATGAAGACTAGACACACTGAATAAAGACAGGTAAATATGAGCGAAGATTGGGAAGACATCCCGCAGGAGGCCGCCGGTTCTGATGAACTGGAGGATGCTCCTGTAGACGAGGCCACAGCCAAGACCGACAGCAGATTTGCCAAACTCCTGGACAGCGACAGCCGCAAGTACAAACTTTCCGGCATGTTCAAGGACTGGTTTCTGGACTATTCGTCCTATGTAATCCTGCACAGGGCCGTTCCGGACATTATCGACGGGCTCAAGCCCGTACAGAGACGTGTCCTCCACGCCATGTACAGGATGGACGACGGTGCGTTCACGAAAGTGGCCAACATCGTCGGCCAGGCCATGCAGTACCACCCGCACGGCGACCAGTCCATCCTCGGCGCCCTCGTCCAGCTGGGCCAGAAAGGCTTCACCGTGGACTGTCAGGGTAACTGGGGCAACATCCTCACCGGCGACTCCAACGCCGCCCCCCGTTACATCGAGGCCCGCCTCTCCAAATTCGCCAAGGAAGTAGTCTTTGATCCCAAGGTCACGGCATGGATGAACTCCTACGACGGCCGCAACCAGGAGCCTGTCGAGCTTCCCGTCCGTTTCCCACTTCTTCTTGCACAAGGTACCGAAGGCATCGCCGTCGGCATGGCATCCAAGATTCTTCCCCACAACTTCAACGACCTCATCGACGCATCAGTCTCCATCCTCAAAGGCGAGTCCTACGAACTCTACCCCGATTTCCCCACCGGAGGCTTTGCAGATTGCAGCAAATACAACCGCGGAGCCCGCGGCGGCATGGTGAAGGTACGCGCCCGTATCGACAAGATTGACAAGAACACCATCGCCATCACCGAAATCCCCTACGGCAAGACCACCCACGTCCTCATCGACTCCATACTCAAAGCCAAGGACAAAGGCAAGATCAAACTCAAGAAGATCGAAGACATGACCACCGACAAGGTCGACATCGTGATTCATCTTCCCAACGACGTCTCCCCCGACAAGACCATCGACGCCCTCTACGCCTTCACCGACTGCGAGACCACCATCGCGCCCAACGCCTGCGTCATCAAGGACGACAAGCCGCAGTTCCTCTCCGTCAACGACATCCTGGAATACGACACCGCCCACACCCGTGAACTCCTCGGCCGCCAGCTTGAAATCCGCCTCGGCGAACTCGAAGACCAGTGGCACTACGACTCTCTCGAACGCATCTTTTTCGAAAACCGCATTTACAAGGTTCTCGAACACGACCAGCGTACATGGGAGGAGCAGCTTGAAGATGTCTTCTCACAGATGAAGCAGTACCAGGACCTCCTGCACCGCGAGATCACCATGGACGACATCCTCAAACTCGTCGAAAAGCCTGTCCGCAAGATCTCCAAGTTCGACACCAAGGCGATGGACGAGAAGATTTACGCCCTCGAGGATGAGATGAAAGTAGTCAAGGACCACCTCGACCACCTCACCCAGTACACCATCGACTGGTTCCTCTCACTCAAGAAAAAATACGGCAAAGACTTCCCCCGCCTGACCGAGATTACCTCATTCGAGACCATTGCGGCCACCAAGGTTGTCAACAACAACGCCAAGCTCTACGCCAACCTCGAAGCCGGCTTTGTCGGCATCAATCTCAAAAAAGACGACAACGGCGAATTCATCGCAGACTGCTCCGACCTTTCGGAAATCGTCGTCATCAAGCGTGACGGCAAATACGTCGTCACCAAAGTGAGTGACAAAGCCTTCTTCGGCGAAGACCTCCTCTACGTAGGCGTGTTCAACCGCAACGATACCCGCACCATCTACAACGTCATCTACCGCGACGGCAAGACATCCCTCTACTATGCCAAACGTTTCGCCATCACTTCTGTGACACGCGACCGCGAATACGATATCACCCAGGGCAAGCCCGGCTCCACCATCCTATGGTTCACAGTCAACCACAACGGCGAAGCAGAGACCGTGCGCGTCCAGCTGAGGCCACGTCCCAAGCTCAAGAAGACCTCACTCGAATACGACTTCTCCGCACTCGCCATCAAAGGCAAGACCTCAAGGGGCAACGTCGTCACCAAGAACGCCATCCACCGCATCACGATGAAATCCAAAGGCGTCTCCACCATCGGCGGCAAGGACATCTGGTACGACTCCGACATCCAGCGCCTCAACGAAGACGGCCGCGGCATCCATCTCGGACAGTTCTCCAGCGAAGACAGGATACTTGCCATCTTCGCCGACGGAACATACTACACGACCTCCTTCGACCTGTCCAACCGCTATCAGGGCGATGTTCTGGACGTATGCAAACTCGACACCGACAGGACCTACACCGCTCTCTACTGGGACGGAGCCGCCAAGTCCTTCTACGTCAAACGCTTCTCCTTCACCGAAAGCAACAACACCCCGATGAGCTTCATCTCCGACGGCAAAGGTTCATACCTCGTAGCCCTTAGTTCTGACAAGCATCCCCAGATTCTCGTCACATTCGGAGGCAAATACGCACACCGCGAGCCGGAGGCAATCGACGCCGAAGAGTTCATAGCCAAGAAAGGCATTGCCGCCAAAGGCAAGAAATGCCATGCCTATGACCTCAAGAAGGTTGAATTCATCGAACCCCTTCACAAACCAGAAGACGACATTCCTGCCGAAGAGCCGACGGTAGCTCCCGAAATCGAGGACGATGCCATCGACATCATCGACATACATGATATAAACGAAGACGAACCGACACTCTTCTAACCTTATCAAGCCATGATTATAGCACTGACAGGGTTTATGGGAAGCGGTAAGAGTACCGTTGGCAAAGAGCTCAAGAGCAAACTCGACTACAGCTTCATCGACCTTGACTCCTACATAGAAAAGTCCTCCGGGAGAGCCATCCCGGAGATATTCACCACCGACGGAGAGACGGTGTTCCGCGCCATGGAGCAGCGCTGCCTCACAGAAATCCTCACAGAGACGGATGCCAATGCGCATCTTATCATCTCGCTCGGAGGCGGCACCCTCACCACCCCGGCATGCGCCGAAATGATAAGAAACAGCACGCTCTGCTTCTATCTGAGGGCGGAGGTCCAGACTCTTATGAACAATCTTGAAGGGACGACCGACAGGCGTCCGCTCCTTCAGGGCCAGGAGCTTAAGCTCAGCATCATCACTCTCATGTCTGAAAGGTCTCCGCTGTACATGTCGACCGCGCATCATGTCATCGACATCGACGGCCTCACCTTCCCGGAAGTCGCCGACAGGATTGCCAACATTGTCAATGCAGGGAATATTCACTGATTTTTATTATATTTGTGGTTCTGACTCCCGGAAGCCACATGGAACGCAAATGGATCATAAAAGAACAGGCCGACCAGGAAAAGGCCGACAGGCTTGCAGCCGAGGTGGGCATCGACAAGGTGCTTGCCGACCTTCTTGTGCGTCGCGGCGTCGAGACCTTCGCTGAAGCCCGTTCATTCTTCCGTCCCCAGCTTTCCGATCTTCATGACCCGTTCCTGATGAAAGACATGGACCTCGCGGTCAAGAGGCTCCATGAGGCAGTGTCATCAGGTGAAAAAATCCTCGTATACGGCGACTATGACGTGGACGGCACCACCGCGGTCTCACTGATGTACTCGTTCATCAAGAGGTTCACGGAGCAGGTGGATTTCTATATTCCCGACCGGTACGACGAAGGCTACGGTGTCTCATACAAGGGCATCGACTGGGCCTCCGACAACGGCTTCACCCTCCTCATCACACTCGACTGCGGCATCAAGGCCATTGATAAAGTCGACTACGCCAGGACTAAAGGCATCGACGTCATCATCTGCGACCATCATCTCCCCGAAGACGAACTTCCCAAAGCGACTGCAGTGCTCGATCCCAAGAGGGAAGACTGCCACTATCCGTTCGACGACCTGAGCGGATGCGGCGTCGGCTTCAAGCTCGTGCAGGCCTACTCCTCCAAATACGGCGTAGCCCCCGACACGCTTGAGCCACTTCTTGACCTTCTCGTCGTGAGCATCTCCTCAGACCTCGTGTCTATGGTTGGAGAAAACCGCGTCCTGGCCCACTACGGACTCAAACGTCTCAACGAAAATCCCCGCAAGGGCCTGCTTGCGATGATCAATCTCGCCAAGCTTGAGCCTTCCCACGTCTCCATTGACGACATCGTGTTCAAGATAGGGCCCCGTATCAATGCCGCCGGCCGTATGGAATCAGGCAGGCTCGCCGTAGAGCTTCTCACAGCCGAGGACGATGCCACCGCCGCCACCATCGGAGCCAAGATCAACGACAACAACAACGACCGCAAAAACATAGACCGCGAGATCACCCAGTCTGCCCTGGAGATGGTCATGAGTGGCCGCGCCCTCTCCAGCCGCAATGCCACCATCGTGTACGACCCCACCTGGAACAAAGGCGTCGTAGGCATAGTCGCCTCCCGTCTTGTCGAGGCGTTCTACAAACCAACGGTCGTACTCACCAAGTCCAACGGCTTTGTCACCGGCTCCGCCAGGAGCGTACAGGGCTTCGACCTGTATGAAGCCATCGAGAGCTGTGCCGACCTCCTTGAAAACTTCGGAGGCCACGTCTATGCCGCAGGTCTCACCATGAAAGAAGAACACCTCGCAGAGTTCTGCGAGCGCATGGACAAATTCATCGCCTCGCGCATCACTCCCGAGATGCTCACTCCGATGATTGAAATCGACGCCAAGCTCGACTTCTCCCAGATATCCCCCAAATTCTTCCGCATCCTGAAGCAGTTCCAGCCCTTCGGACCCGGCAACGCCAACCCCGTCTTCATGACCGAAGATGTCTACGACGCTGGCAACGGTCGCAAAGTCGGCGCCGGCGGCGTACACATGAAGCTCGACCTCATGCAGGAATCCCAGCCCTACCGCCAGATTCCGGCCATCGCGTTCAACATGTCGGATTTCTACGATCACATCAAGGCCGGCAACCCCATCGACATCTGCTATTCCGTCGTCGAAAACTTCTACCGCGGCAACTCCAACCTCCAGCTCCGCATCAAGGACATGAAGGAACGTCAGGAGCTTATCTAAATCGTTATTCCTTAAAATTTTTTGTATATTTGCACGCTTATAACGCGCAAATAAAAAGAAGACTGTATATATAATCTATGGCAAACGTAAATGAACTCAGCGAGCAGGAGATCATCCGCAGGGAATCTCTCAAGAAGCTCAGAGAACTCGGCATCAACCCCTACCCCGCACCGCTCTACCCCGTCAATGCGACATCAGAGCAGATAGCACAGGAGTTTGACGCTGAAAAAGGCAATTTCCAGGACGTATGCATCGCGGGCCGTATCATGTCCCGCCGCATCATGGGAGCCGCATCCTTCATGGAACTGCAGGACTCCACTGGCCGTATCCAGGTCTACGTCAAGCGTGATGATATCTGCCCCGGTGAAGACAAGACGATGTACAACACCGTATTCAAGAAACTTCTTGACATCGGCGACATCATCGGCATCAAGGGTTTTGCCTTCTTCACACAGACAGGCCAGCTGAGTATCCACGCCAAAGAGCTGACCGTCCTGAGCAAGTCTCTCCGTGTGCTCCCCATCGTAAAGGAGCAGGACGGCAAGGTCTTCGACGCCTTCTCCGACCCCGAGCTCAGATACCGCCAGAGATATGTAGACCTGATTGTAAATCCCCAGGTCAAGGAACCGTTCATCAAGAGGGCCAGGATTATCAACACCATGCGCCAGTACTTCAACGAGGCCGGTATGCTCGAAGTTGAGACCCCTATCCTCCAGCCCATTCCGGGAGGTGCCACTGCCCGTCCGTTCATCACCCACCACAACTCCCTCGACATCGACATGTATCTCCGCATCGCCAGCGAGCTCTACCTCAAGAGACTCATCGTCGGCGGCATCAGCGGCGTTTACGAGTTTGCCAAATACTTCCGCAACGAGGGTATGGACAAGACCCACAATCCTGAATTCACCTGCATGGAGCTCTACGCTTCCTACAAGGACTATTTCTGGATGATGGAATTCACCGAAAACCTCCTCGAAAAAGTAGCCGTTGCAGCCAACGGCACCACCAAGACCACCATCTTCGGCCAGGAGATAGACTTCAAGGGTCCCTACCGCCGTCTCCGCATCCTCGACGCCGTCAAGGAATACGCCGGGGTGGACGTCACAGGCATGGACGAAGCCCAGCTCCGCGAGACCTGCAAGAAACTTCACGTCGAGACCGACCCTACCATGGGTGTCGGCAAACTCATCGACGCCATCGTGGGCGAATATGTTGAGAAAAACCTTATCCAGCCCACCTTCCTCATCGACTACCCTGTCGACATGTCACCTCTTACCAAGCGTTGCCGCTACGATGAAAATCTCACCGAGCGATTCGAGCTCTTCGTAGCGGGCAAGGAACTTGCCAACGCATACTCCGAGCTCAATGACCCTATCGACCAGCTCGAAAGGTTCGAGGAACAGGCCGCTCTCAAGACCAAGGGAGACGACGAGGCCATGTACATTGACTATGACTTCGTACGCGCCCTCGAATACGGTATGCCCCCGACATCAGGTATCGGTATCGGTATCGACCGGCTCGTGATGTTCATGACCGGCCAGGAAGCCATCCAGGACGTACTTTTCTTCCCGACCATGCGTCCCGAAAAAGGCCTCGGTTCCGGTTCCAAGGTAGAAGAGTAGCTCCGTGCCCTCATGCGCATCGAGACTGTGACATCGCCGCAGAACGGCAAACTGAAGACCCTCCTCGCGTTGCAGGAAAAATCCCGCAGCAGGCGCGATGAGGGCCTTTTCGTAGTGGAAGGCCGCCGCGAACTTGAACATTGCCTTGAAGCAGGCTACACGCCCCGGTCCCTGTTCCTCTGCGGAGAGATTCTAGGTCCGGACGGCATGGAAGCAGTCGTCAAAGCCGCCGAAGCTGCCAATCCGCACGTCGGCATCATCCAGCTTCCCGCAGGTCTCTACCGCAAGGCGGCATACCGCGAAAGCACCGAAGGCGTCATTGCCGAGATGGAGATAAAGGCACTCTCACTATCCGACCTCAAGCTCCCGGAAAATCCTCTGGTCATCATACTGGAGTCAGTCGAAAAGCCCGGCAACCTCGGAGCTGTGCTCCGGAGCGCCGATGCCTGTGCAGCTGACGCAGTGATTGTATGCGACCCGCTGACCGACCTCTACAATCCCAATCTCATCCGCGCCAGCATCGGCGGCATCTTCACCGTCCCTACGGTCGCCTGCACGAGCGAAGAGGCCATCAAATGGCTCAAGGACCGCGGCATCCGCATCTTCACGGCCCAGCTTCAGGACTCAAAGTGGTACTACGATACCGACATGACCGGCCCTACGGCTATCGTCATGGGCACGGAGGCCACCGGTCTCACCAACACCTGGCGCGAAGCTGCCGACGCACATATCAAGATTCCTATGCTCGGTCGTCTGGACTCCCTCAATGTATCAGTTTCCGCCGCCATACTGCTATATGAAGCAGTACGACAGCGGAACAGCAAATAAGCTAAACAGCTCTTATTATCGTTCAATCGTCGCTTCGCGGTCAGGGCCGAGTGAAATAATCTTCACGGGCACGCCGAGATAGTTTTCGATGAATGCGATATAGTCGGTGAACTCTTTCGGGAGGTTCTTCTCGTCACGCACTCCGGTAAGGTCCTTTTTCCATCCTTTGAACTCTGTATATACAGGTTCAATCTTTGCGGCTGTATCAAAGGGGAAATGAGTGGTCTCTTCTCCTCCGATCTTATACGATGTGCAGGCCTTGATAGTATCAAATGTATCGAGGCAGTCTGACTTCATGAGGATGAGGTCGGTGACACCGTCCACTGTGACGGCATATTTGAGAGCTACGAGATCGAGCCAGCCGGTACGGCGGGGACGACCCGTGACGGCACCGAACTCATGACCGATGCGACGGAGCTCCTCGCCTGTCTCGTCGAAAAGTTCTGTCGGGAAAGGACCGCTGCCCACGCGGGTGCAGTATGCTTTCATGATACCGAATACACGTCCTACCTTGCCGGGAGGCACACCGAGGCCAGTGCAGACGCCACCGCATGTGGTATTTGAGGAAGTGACAAACGGATAGGAGCCGTAGTCGATGTCGAGCATGAAGCCCTGGGCACCCTCTGCAAGCATTTCCTTGCCGGAATCAAGCCAGTCATTCACATAGTATTCGCAGTCGACAAGCTGGAATTTCTTGAGGAAATCGATTGCAGCCATCCACTCGGCTTCGTTTTCCTCAGGATTGCATTCGTACTTCATGTCGTTGAGAAGACGGATGTGACGCTGTTTGAGGGCATCGAAGCGAGCCTGGAAATCAGGAGCAAGGATATCGCCCACACGTACGCCGTGGCGGGCTATCTTGTCGGAATAGGTCGGTCCGATACCCTTGAGGGTGGAACCGATCTTACCCTTTCCGGCAGCGGCCTCGCTGGCTGCGTCGAGGAGACGGTGGGTAGGAAGGATAAGATGGGCTTTCTTGGAGATAACAAGGCGCTCCACAGGGTTGATGCCCATTTTTGAGATGTTGCCGCATTCTTCGCGGAAGGTCACGGGGTCGAGTACGACACCGCTGCCTATTACGTTGACGGAGCCCTCGCGGAAGATGCCGGAAGGAATGCTCCTGACCACAAAACTGTGTCCTTCAAACTGTAGCGAGTGACCCGCATTGGGGCCGCCCTGGAAGCGTGCGACGGCCGGATAGCGGCTGGCAAGCACGTCCACAATTTTGCCTTTGCCCTCATCACCCCATTGGAGTCCGAGGACAACATCAATCTTTTTTTTCATCAGTATAGCGGGTATAGTTGGATTAGAATGGAAGGTCGTCGGTCGGGATGTCGTCAGCTACGGGAGCCGCAGGCGCCATCGGCTGGGCCGGGGCCTGGTATGAAGGCTGGGAAGGAGCTGACTGATAGCCGCCATCCTGGGCTCCGGGGTTGTCGTTGCGGCGTCCGAGAAGCTGCAAGTTCGTGGCTTCGATTTCGGTAGTGTAGCGTTTTGCACCGGTCTGGTCAGTCCAGCTGCGGGTGCGGATTCGGCCCTCGATGTAGACCTGGGTGCCTTTCTTGACAAATTTTTCGACCACGTCGGCGAGGTTGCGCCACAGCACGACGTTGTGCCATTCTGTGTTTTCACGGGTCTCGCCGCTGCGATCCCTGAAGCGTTCTGTAGTAGCAAGGCGGAGGGAAGCGACTTTGGCTCCGTTTCCGCTGGCGGAATTGGGTTCAAGGTAACGTACTTCGGGATCCTGGCCAACGTTACCGATAAGCATTACTTTGTTGAGAGACATGTGTGTATTGTGTTTAAAACTATTTTCACTGCAAAATACCGGCCATGGCATGCACGTCGGGAGCTTCGCCTGTAAAAATTCCATAACCGGCCACTGCCTGGTGAAGGAGCCACTTTTTACCGCTCACATAGCGGCATCCGGCATCCTCCATCACGGTGCGGAGCCGGGGGCCGAATGAAGTCTCGCGATAGGCCGCTTCAAGGAGGATTTTGGCGGGACGGTCCGGACTTGTTGTCAGGTCGGCGGAGGTGAGCTTGTCAAGGCCTTCAAGCGGACCGGAGGCGGTATATATAATAAGGTCAGCAGATGAGACTGCGGCTTTGAGGTCGCTGGCGGGGATTGTGGAGATATAGTATTGGCTCATTTCCCTGGCAAGAGCCTCCGCTTTGGAGAATGTCCGGTTGAGAAGTGAGACGGCATAGCCCATCTGAGCTGCGGCCACAACGGCAGCCCTGCCTGCACCGCCGCAGCCGATGACGAGCGCTTTCGGGACGGACGGGTAGCCGGCACCGCCAAGCACGTCCCGGACGCTGCCGATGACGCCGTAGATGTCGGTGTTGTGCCCCTCTATGCCACGAGGGGTCTTGACGGCAAGGTTGACAGCCCCGGTGCACAAGGCTCCGGGACTGAGTATATCCACGCTCCGGCAGGCGTTTTCCTTGAAAGGGGCGGTGATGTTGATGCCGTCGTAGTCGTCAAGGAAGCGTTGCCAGGAAGTGGCGAAAACATTGCCCTGAATGAGGTCGTATGGGTATTTGCCTCCGTATGCCGCCTTGAAAAGAGACGGGCTCAGGGAGTGGTCGACAGGGTCGCCTATGATACCGAACCTCATTGGCATTGTGCCTTATTTCTTAATATTAGGTTCCTCCAGACCGTAGCCGGACTTCTTGTCCTCGCGTTTGAGGAAGAGACTCAGAATGAAGGCGAGGATGCCGAAGCTGGAGAAGACGAGCATCGGAACGAAGTAGTTGCCGGTAGATTCGCGGAGGGAGCCGATCAGCATCGGGACGAGGAAGAGGCCGATATTCTGCACCCAGAAGATGAGGCAGTACGCGGAGCCGAGGATTTTCTCGTCGATGATTTTAGGCACTGAAGGCCAGAGGGCGGCCGGCACGAGCGAGAAGCTGACGCCGAGGGTCACAATGAGGACGAGGGCGAGGGCTTTGCTAGGCACAGCCGGGAGGAGAAGTGCGAAGCCGAGGTGGCATGCTATCATTATTATTGAACCGGCCATGAGCATGGTAGCGCCCTTGCCGATGCGGTCAAGGAAGATGCCGAGGACAGGGGTGAGGACCATGGCAAGGATGGGGAAGCAGCTGAACAGGTGTGCAGCCGATGCGGCCGGAATGGAGAGTGTCTCCTCAAGGAAGTTGGTCGCATAGCGCTGGAAGGGGAAGATGGCGCTGTAGTAGAGTACGCACAGAAGAGCCACGATCCAGAACATTTTGCTCTTGAAGATAGCGCCGAGGTCGCTGATACGGAATTCGTCTTCCTCAGACTTCTCAGGGACGACTCCGGCGGCGACAAGCTGTTTGTCGAAACGGGTATCAAGGAAAGAGAATATGATGAAGTTGAGAAGGCCGATCACGAGAAGGGCGCTGCAGAAGCCGAGAGGGGCGATGATTGATCCGCCGAATTTATCGGAAATAATAGGAGCAATCCACATTACTGCGAACACGCCGAGGCGGGCGATAGCCATCTCAAGGCCCATGGCAAGAGCCATCTCTTTGCCCTTAAACCATTTGGCGATGATTTTAGACACGTTGGTACCTTCCATCTCGCAGCCGCAGCCGAAGATCATGAAGCCGAGGGATGCCATCTTGGCGCTTGCGGGCATGGCAACCCACCAGCTTCCGAGCCATCCCGCGAATGCGGTGGTCTGGAACCATTCACTGATACCGATGAATTTTATGGACGCGCCGAGGACCATGAGTCCTGCGGACAGGATACCGGAGAAGCGCACTCCGAGTTTGTCGAGGATGACGCCGGCGATAATCAGGAAGCCGAATACGTTGAGGATGAATTCAGATGCGGCATAGTTGCCGAAAACGCCGCTGTTCCACCCCAGGTTGGACTCTACCAGGGACTTGAGCGGGGACATGACATCCACGAACATGTAGGCGAAGAACATGCACAGTGCGACGAGAATAAGGACAGACCACCTGGCTACAGGGCTGTCATTCATCAGTTTTTGGATTTTTTCAGACATATCTAGGATTTTTGTTTTCTTCAAGGGCCCGGTTTAGGGCGTGCTAAATTACTAAAAATACTTAATAAAACATATTTTTTCACATTGTCGTGGAAAAATTGTACCTTCGTTCGCTTTAATCATCATACGAAACACCATAATGAAGGATCTTTTAGAGACCATAAACTCTCCATCAGACCTCAGGAAACTGAGCGAAGACCAGCTCAAGCCCCTGTGCTCCGAAATCAGGGAGTACATGGTAGATTGCTGCTCGACAAATCCGGGACACCTCGGATCGAGTCTCGGCGCCGTAGAGCTGATAGTCGGCCTCCACTATATATTCAATACTCCCAAGGACAAACTCGTCTTTGACGTCGGCCATCAGGCCTACGCCCACAAGATACTCACCGGACGCCGGGAAGCATTCCGGCTCAACAGGACACGCGAAGGTATCAGCGGATTTCCCCAGCGTGCGGAGAGCGCCTTCGACGCCTTCGGCACCGGTCATTCCAGCACCTCCATCTCCGCCGCCCTCGGCCTGGCCGAAGCGGCCCGGATGACGGGCAGCGGAGAGAAGGTCGTCGCCATGATAGGCGACGGTGCCATGACCGGCGGTCTCGCCTGGGAGGGGCTCAACAACGCCGGCGCCAGCGGCGCTGACCTCCTGATCATTCTGAATGACAACAATATCTCCATTGACCGCAACATCGGAGGCGTACACAACTATCTTCTTAAAATCACTACCAGTCCGGGATATAACCGTTTCAAGCGAAGAGTCTGGGAACGGCTTGGCAACCGCGGTATACGCAGCTACGTCCAGAAGATGGTACGCGACGCAAAGTCACATCTTGTCAGCGGTTCAGGCGGCGCCGTATTCGAGGCCCTCGGCTTCCGCTACTTCGGTCCTGTCGACGGCAACGACATCGCCCAGGTGACAGACGCCCTCCGCCGCCTGCGCGACCTTCCGGGCCCCCGCATACTGCACTGCATCACGACCAAGGGCAAGGGATACGCCCCGGCCGAGGCAGACCCGACCGTATGGCATGCACCCGGCAAGTTCGACCCGGCCACGGGCGAGCGGGTACATGTACAATACAAGGCTGACCGCTATCAGGACGTATTCGGTGAAGTATTGACCGAGCTTGCACGCATGGACGACAAGGTAGTGGGCATCACTCCCGCCATGGCAAGCGGATGCGGCATGACCGGTTTTGCGGAGAAGATGCCGGGGCGTTTCTTCGACGTCGGCATTGAAGAAGAGCACGCGGTGACATTCGCCGCAGGCCTTGCTGCGGGAGGCATAAAGCCTTATTGCAATATATATTCTTCATTCTCGCAGCGCGCCTACGACTGCATTATCCATGACGTAGCGCTTCAGAACCTGCCGGTCGTGTTGTGTTTTGACCGTGCCGGTGTTGTCGGTGAAGACGGAGCCACTCACCATGGCGTGTTTGACATGACCGCATACAGAAGCATTCCCAATGCCGTCATTGCAGCCCCGCGTGATGAGATTGAGTTGAAAAACCTGATGTACTCCGGCCTGTCCGTGACGGGCGGCCCTTATATTATACGGTATCCGAGAGGTTGCGGAGAGGGATTGAATTGGCGCGAAGCGTCATGGAAGGCCATGGAGACCGGCAAGGGGCAGAGGCTTACCGATGGGGAGGATGTGGCAGTGCTGGCTTTGGGGCCGTCGGCCAACAGGGCTGTCGAGGCAGCGGAAGCATACGATGCCCGCACCGGCAAGAGCGTGCGCGTGTACGACATGAGATTCCTCAAACCTGTAGATACCTCTATATTAGAGGAGGTCGCCAGGGACTTCGACAGAATCATCACGGTAGAGGACGGAGCACTGAAGGGCGGACTGTTCTCGGAAGTGAGCGAGTATATGTGCGGGCATGGATTATGCAAGCATGTCACCGGCCTTGGTATCCCGGACAAATTCGTCCCCCAGGACACGCAGGCGCGGCAAAGAGCCGAGTGCCGGATAGACCGTGAGGGCATTTTGGCTGAAATCGACAAAATCCTCAAAAAATAATCTTGAAAGTTTTGGAGATTTCGAAATAATCCGTATCTTTGCAATCCCTTTCGACAAAGAAATGGTTTTCGCCGAAATAGCTCAGTTGGCCAGAGCACGTGATTTGTAATCTCGGGGTCGTGGGTTCGAATCCCTCTTTCGGCTCAACTGTCGCTCTCAGAGCGATATAACATACTGGAATTATCGGGGAGGTACCAAAGTGGCCAACTGGGGCAGACTGTAAATCTGCTGGCTTTGCCTTCGTAGGTTCGAATCCTGCCCTCCCCACATTTCGCGGAAGTAGCTCAGTTGGTAGAGCATCAGCCTTCCAAGCTGAGGGTCGCGAGTTCGAACCTCGTTTTC
>JAFZPY010000063.1 GCA_017552475.1 Bacteroidales bacterium
CAGAAAATGGTCTTCCGGCATCCAGGCATATGGGTGATTGCCCTATCCAGCGCATTCATCTACATCACACAATATGCAGTCAGCGGCTGGGGTGTCCTGTTCCTGCAGAAAGTCAAATCCTTCTCCTTTGTAAGTGCCAATCAGATCGTCGGCGGCGCCGAGGCCTTCGGCATTGCCGGCACAGTCCTCGCGGGCTGGCTTTCCGACACCCTTTTCCGCGGTGACCGCGTCAAGCCTGTCCTCATCTCCGGCATACTCTGCCTCGCCGCACTCGCCGCCTTTCTCTTTACCGGCGGTTCCTACATCGTCAACGTCATCTACATTGCCGTCTTCACCCTCTCCATCGGTATCGTCTTTTGCATTGTCGCCGGCCTCATGGCCCTCGACTTCGTGCCACGCAAAGCCACCGGCGCCGCCCTCGGCATCGTCGGCATCTCCAGCTACGTCGCCGCCGGCCTTCAGGACATCGCCACCGGCTTCCTCATCAAAGTCGACGCCTCCGCCGATGTCTACAACTTCACCACCGTCTCCATCTTCTGGCTCACTGCCTGCCTCCTCTCCTTCCTCCTCCCCGTCCTCGGCTGGAAATATTTATCGAAAAATTAAAAGCTGTTTTTAATTCACTACCAGCTCATCCACGAAGATAAAACCTTTGTTATCAACGCGTGGAGCGAAGAAGCGGATGTAGCGGGCTTCGATGTTGATCGGCAAGCCAAAAGGGATGGCCATGCGCTGGCGGGTGGTGCGGGATATCTCACATGGGAGATTGTCGGCAAGGGTGAAATTTTCACCGTCGACGGATGTCCATACCTCGAGGAACTCCGGAAAGAAGATATCCGAACCCATTTGAAAGAAGAAAGAAGCTCCGGCATAATGGATGGGCATGACAGATCCGAGATCAACCGTTGCATCGAAATCGCAAAGGAAACCCTGCCAGCGACCATCGCCGTAGTCCCAGCCGCCGGATAATCCGTCGGTGAGAGTAGTTTCGCCCTGAGCCTTATATGAGGGGGAATAATTGCATGCGTAGGCCACATTCTTGCCAAGAGCAAGATGACTGGTCTTAGTGCCGAAAGCTTTACGCTGTCCATACTCATTCGACAGGTCGAAGACATTGTATCCAAGCGATTTGAGATACTCATTCAGATCCAGCGCACGCTTCCTGAAATCCGCGGCATCCTTGCGCGAAGGCTGGCTCCAGCCTACTTCTGCAAGCGCATACATGCGGGGATAAAGCATCTCTTCGGTCCTTTCGGGCGTGCGGATATATTCGTGCCATAGATTGCCTTGAACACCGAGCACGTAGGATTTGTCAGACTCTGGAAAATCCTTCAGCGGATCGTAGCAATAGACGGAATCAATGGGGAGATAGCCGGAAATAGCCTCTGCCACTTTGAAAGGAGCATCCTGATAATGATCCAGATAACAATATTTGCCAGGAGTCATTATGACATCGTGCTTCATACCCGCAGCCTTCACACCCCCATCCGTACCGCGCCAGGACATCACCGTCGCATTGGGAGCCAGACCTCCCTCCAGAATCTCATCCCAACCAATTATATTGCGGCCAAGCGAATTGACAATCTTCTCAATACGCGCAATGCCATAACTCTGCAGCTCATCAAACTCCTTCAATCCCTCCTGCTCCATGCGGGCACGGCACCTCGGGCAAACCTTCCAGCGTCTCCTCGAAGCCTCATCACCGCCAATATGGATATATGCCGACGGAAACACCTCCACAACCTCTCTCAACACATCCTCAAACAACTTGAACGTCTCCTCCGAACCAATGCACACCTCTGATGACAACACCGGAGCCCAGTCCTCACCGATACAGCCAATCTCCGGATACGCCGCAACAACCTCTCTGCTATGCCCCGGGAACTCGATCTCCGGCACGACAGTAATTCCCCTCTCCGCCGCATAACTTACAATCTCAGCAGCATCGGCCTTGGACAGGTAACCGCCATAAGCCAGTTCCGACTCCTGTTCAACATACCTTCCCCCATTATGCGACCAATCAAAATAATCTTCATAAGGTCTCCAGGCTGACAGCGAATTCAGGCGCGGACGCGACTCAGTCTCGATACGCCAGCCGGCATCGTCAGTCAAATGCAGGTGAAGCCTGTTCATGCGCAACATCGCCATCGCATCAATCTGCTTGAGAATAAAATCCTTATCCCTGAAATGGCGGGAAATGTCCAACATGATACCGCGATATGCAAAGCGGGGATAATCATACACAGTACAACAAGGAATATCCCCCCCATCCCTCATCATCTGCGCAAGGCTCGCACGGGCATTCCTCTCGCCAGCGAGCGTATTCGCCTCAATGACAATACGCTTCGGAGCGACCGTCAACCGGTACGCTTCCTCGCGGGCAAACTCCGGCAACGACGCCGTCAGGCGTGCAAACGCCTTCTCCCCCGTCTTTACAACAACATTCGGGGTGACATTGACCTGCTTCCCCATAGTAACAGCCACCGGCACCGGAGTAATGATCTCCGGGCCGGCGGCGTAAGATATCGCTGATGCAGTCATCAGGGATATGGCTGCTAAACTTTTGAGATTCATAATAACGATTGTTTTGATTCTCAAAGGTAGCAATAATTCTTTACAAAAACGTTCAACAGTTCAGCGATCACGCCTCTGGCTCGTCGAGGATGACAAGAGTATAACCCAAACAAGGCGCTTCTTGGCGTTTTTACGGAAGTTCTTCTTCAACCCCTGCTTCAGCGGGAGATTCCTCTTCATCGTCATTGTCTCTTTCAACAAATTGAGGGCGATTGGGCTCACCCTTTCCCAAAGGGTTTTGTGAGTTAGAGTAATTGGGTGTAGGTGGTTCATCTTTTGAACCGAACTGAATCAGTACGATACGATTGTCTTCGATGTTGAAACAAAAGCCAAAGTATTCATCTTCGTACGCCACATATTGTCCGCTTTCTATCATCATTAATCGATTCTCCGGTTTGCCGAGTCCGTATTCAGTTGCAGGGAAATCAAATGCAAGCAGTTTCTGAAGACTGTCACCAATCTTTATTCCACCCTCAACGTAATCTGAAAGGATGCAAAAGCTGTCTGAGCAGAATGTAAGGAAACTCGGGATATATGCGTCGTTTTCACCGATATCGTACCCGATGACCCAATCATCATATACAAGAGTGAGAGCTGTCATGTAATTAAGCCCCTTGTCCTTAATTTTCGGCTCACCATACATCGCAATGATTTCAGACGGATTCCTGAAAAAGATATCCTTGATGTCTGTCTGTGAAAACCCGGTAATCGAGTTAAACGCAACGGTTGCGCACAAAACCAATTTCTTCATGTCTATCCCTCCAGAATCTGCCCGGCGGCGTTTTTGGTGTCCACTTTCTCTATGATGCGCATCAGAATGCCGTTTTCATCAAAGATGAAGGTGCGGCGGAGCGTTCCCATAGTAGTCCTCCCGTACATCTTCTTCTCGCCCCAGGCACCGAAGACCTGCAGCATCTGCGTGGATGTATCAGCGAGCAGCCTGAACGGCAAGCCGTATTTGGCCCGGAAACCAGTGTGGGATTTGGAACTGTCCTTACTCACGCCCACAACATTGTATCCAGCGGCAGTCAGCTCGGAATAGCTGTCCCTTAGAGAACAGGCCTCCGCAGTGCAGCCGGAGGTATTGTCCTTGGGGTAGAAGTAGATGATGGTTTTCTTTCCTTTGCCGATAAAGTCATCCGACCTCACCGTGTTCCCGTCCTGGTCCAGAACCTCGAAGGACGGCATTTTGTCTCCAATCTTTAGCATAGCTGTCTTGAAATGATTACTCTCGTTTGTTATGCGCCGTTTCCGGCTATTTTCTCCTTTCTCATCAGTCATGTGGCTACTCTCCCGCTATCTGATTTCTTTGCCGAAGGGGAATATGGCGCCGATGGCCATTTTGAAGTGCTGGAGGCCCCAAGGGATGCCTACGATGGTTATGCAGAAGATGAGTCCGGACACCAGATGGATAATAGCAATCTCCCACCAGCCGAGGATGAGGAGGAGGCTGGTGGCGAGGTAGATGATGCCGGAGATGAGGACAGGCTTGACGCGGTCCCCGCGGAAAACAGGAATAACGATTTGTGCCATGCCGATTTTACGGAAGTTCTTCTTCAACCTCTTCTACTTCGGCTGAGACAGCGCCCCCATCTTCGTCGTCATTTTCTCTTTCAACAAATTGTGGGCGATTGGGCGTTCCTTTTCCCAAAGGGTTTTTCGGATTTGCATAATCATGGCCGGAAGCATCCTCTATTGAGCCGAATTGGATCAGTACTATACGATTGTCTTCGATATTAAAATAAAAACGAAAGTATTCCTCGCTGTAAGCCATGTATTGCATACTTGCAATTTTCTTTAACTTATTCTCCATCTTGCCTTGTCCGTATTCAGTTGCAGGGAAATCAAATGCAAGCAGTTTCTCCAGGCTGTCTCCGATTTTGATTCCTCCGTCAATGTAATCTGAAAGGATGCAAAAGCGATCAGTGTAGAAGATAAATGAACAGGGGCAATATACGTCGTCTTCGTCAGTGTCGTACGCGATAACACAATCATCGTAGGCAAGTGTAAGAGATGCAGGGTACTCAAACCCCTTATCCTTAATTACCGGCTCGCCATACATCGCAATGATTTCAGACGGATTCCTGAAAAAGATATCCTTGATGTCTGTCTGTGAAAACGCGCTTATTGTGTTAAGCACAACAATTGCGCAAAAGATAAATTTTTTCATATACATTCTAATCACATTTAATGTTATCAATTATCCCTTTAGTTCAATTAAGGAATGGCGGTAATGTTATCATATGTGATAACCTGGGACATATCCAACAGCGATATCAAGGAGACTCTACCGAAGTCGGATTTTGTTAATGGACTGTCACGGACCATATTATACTTTGACAAATCCGCATAAAGTGGAAGTCTGGATATGGGTACGAGAGTCTCTAGGTTGTTTTCTACCTTTGTCTGGGAGACATCTTTATCTGGCTCATGAATGATCTCATTATGGCAAGAATAAAAGAAAACGATGCATCCAATAAACGTTGTAAAATAGAAGGATTAAAAAGCAACGCTATCATAGTTTTTTACGAGATTCTCTCTAATTGTTTGGCACTAACAAGGCGCCGTCAGGCGCCGCATCGGAGCGTC
>JAFZPY010000064.1 GCA_017552475.1 Bacteroidales bacterium
AGATCCTCGGCACTGCGTGCCAAGGATGACGTGTCTGCCCTCGGCATTCTTGACTTCTGCCTCCCGTCATTCTTGACCCCAAGGGTCGAGAATCTCGAACACAGCCATCGTTCCCGAGATCCTCGGCACTGCGTGCCAAGGATGACGTGTCTGCCCTCGGCATTCTTGACTTCTGCCTCCCGTCATTCTTGACCCCAAGGGTCGAGAATCTCAAATACAGCCACCGTTCCCGAGATCCTCGGCACTGCGTGCCAAGGATGACGCGGCAGCATCATGACACGAAAAAGCCCCGACGTGGGGACGTTCGGGGCTGTAGTGTTTAACGCACAACAGGGTGCTATCGGGCGATGGTGTCGCCGGCGTAGGAGGTCGGGAAGGAACCGAAGTTGAGGGAAATCTCGATGTGGCCGTCTTCGATGCGACCGGTCAGGCCGGTGACGAGGTAACGTTCAACGGGTTTCACACCGGTAAGAGGAACGATGTTGTCGCCGGAGAAGGTCACGACACCGTCTTTCTCATTGTATGCGATGCCAGGAACGGTGATATCCACGGTCACGGGCATCTGAGGCACGAACTTGATCTGCTTGATGTCCATGGTGAGGGTTCCGTCTTCTGCGACTGCCATGTTGACCTGGATGTTCTCATTGTCATAGTTTTCTCCCTGATACTCTACGGACATGACTCCGACGTATGCGCCATTGTCATAGGAGGGGGTGACGACTTCGTCTTCTTTGCAGGAGATTGCTGCGAATGCTACGAGAGCCGTAGCTGCGAGGATTTTAATTGCTTTCATTTGTGTAATACTTTTGTTTATTATAAGTTAAAGGATATTCCTGCCGTCAGGCTCCTGGGACGGGCCATCTGCATGAACTCATTACCTATTGATTTGAAGTAGAAGAGTCCGTACTGCGTTCCGGTGAGATTGGAGCCCCTGAAGTATATGTCAAATTTGTTGAATGCAAATGTAATATCCGCACTGAGGGTGCTATAGGGTGCCTGCAAGGCGGTGTTGTCTTCATTCCAGTAGATGCGCCCGGTCCTGTTCCAATTGACACCTAAGATTATGGCCCTAAGCGTGTTGCCAGTGTCGAGCCGCCAGGAGCCGCCGAGGCTGGAAGTCATTGTCGGCGCATATGGGACGTGTTTGCCGGAGTAGTCGTTGTTGCCGTCGTTGTAGTCTTTGAAACGTGCATCGGTGGTGCCGACGGAGGCATTGATATTCAGCCCATTGTAGTCAAGTGAGAGCGTCGCTTCGATACCGCGTGAGAGGGTGCGTCCGGCGTTGGCCATCATGCGGCCGGTGGATTTGCCTGCCGGAAAGATGGTGAGCTGCTGGTGACGGACGTCGATGAGATAAGCCGAAGCTGTCCCCCGAAGCAGCGTATGGCCGATTTTCCTGCTCAGGCGCAGGCCTGCTTCGAGGTTCCAGCTTTCTTCCGGCTTGTATGAGGTGCTGCCGGCGCCTACGGAGACGGCGGGGCGGTCCATGTGGACACCGAGTTTGCCCATGAGGTCGTTCATCATGAGGTTTTGGAGGATGTCGGAGAAGATTTGGGTATTGAAGCCGCCGGCTTTGTAGCCTTTGGTGGCATTGGCGAATAATTTGATGTCGCCGGCGTCGTAGAGGACAGCGAGTTTGGGGAGGATTTGAAAATATATGTTGGAGGTAGTGCCTTTGTAGGAAGTCTCGCATGGATTGACGCCTTCACCGCCGTCGGGATTGAAATAGAAGTGGACAAGGGCATGGCTGTCGTAGGTCATGAAATTGCCTTCGAAGTCGAGCCTGACGCCGGACGTTAGAAGCCAGCGTCCTCGGGTAAAACGTGATTCGTGGTAGGCGGCGACGTTGTAAGTCCCTATGCCGAAGTCACTTGTAATGGGGAAAGTATTCTCGATGAAAGCCATGGTGCCGTAGTAGTCTGGCATGTGGGCATTAGCATTGGAGAGAATGAGGTCGTTGATGCCGTCTTCCTTGAATGTGACGGGAGCGGACATCGCATTGTAACGGAATAGGGCGAAGACGCCGGTTGTGGGAGTCCAGTCCTGGCGCGGTATCGCCGGTTTAAGGATAAGCTCCTGTGTGACGGCGGCTTGACGTTGGGCCTGACGGAGGGTAAACATTGAACGGGTGGTGAAGTCCTGGTCCATGTCCATGCGGTCGAATAGCGCCTGGAGGCTGCTGATGGAGGTGATGTTGAAACGTTCACCGCTTCGGCGCAGCTTCAGGCCGTCAATGATGCTGAGGCGTTCGTATCCGCTGTAGCCGTTGTAGTTGATTGGAGACAGGGAGCCGTCTTCTCTGAGATGGCGGTAGGGGTACCCCCTCTGTTTGATCGCATTGACGGACAGGGTATTGTCAACAGGGTTGCCGAAGAGACTGGCTTTCAGTCGGATGCGCAGGGATGCACTGCCTGTGCGGTCGACGCTGGTGTCATCGTAGGTATTTTTGTAGTAGCCGTCGCTGTGACGGAGGGCTGCACTGATGCCCAGGCTGTCGCGATATGCGGAAATGCGGGCGCTGAAGGTGCCGAAACTGCCGTATTCGACGGCGCCGCGGATGCCTTGATAGTCAGAGGGAGAGATAGTCTCGACGGTCATGAGGCCGGCCATGGTGTTGCGGCCGTGGATGGTGCCTTGGGGTCCGCGGAAGACGTCTATGCGGCGGATATCGTGGAAGTCCGCGTCGTAGGCGTTTTTGTCGAGGATGGGGATGTCGTCGATGTAGAGTCCCATGACAGGGTTGTCGATGCGGCTGCCGAGACCTCTTATATATATAGTGGAGGTCATGGCGCTACCGTAGTCGGGAATGTGGAGGTTGGGGACCAGGGAGGAAACGGTTTTGGGACTTTTCAGGCCTTCGCGCTCAATATCCTTGAGGAAGAAAGTGGATACAGGCGAAGACATCCGCTCCACGGGGACCGAGACCTTGGAGGAGGTAATGACAGATGGTATGGAAATGGTGTCAACGACGCTATCCGGCGCACCGGCGGCCATGATGGCAAATACTGCTGCTAACTGTATCATGGCGCAAAGATACCACCTCGTCCGCCAATGTCTTTAGGACAGTATTTAGAACTTTTAGGACTTTTCAAGCACCTTTGTCCGATACTGCATCGGGGTCATGCCTTCGTTCTTCCGGAAGAAACGCGAGAAGTAGGATTGGTCGTCCAGGCCTACCGCCGCAGCCACATCTATGATGGACATGTCTTCACGTCGCAACAACTGGCGTGCAAGGCTCATGCGGGAGATGGAAATCCACTCGACGGCCGAGCGGTTGGAATAGCGCCTTACCGCGCGATTCAGCGATGAAGGGGAAATGCCGAGCTCCTCCGCATAGCCGGTGACCGGAAGGAACTTCCTCGAGTGGTCGAACACCATGTCGAGGAAACGGCCGGAGATCTCGCTGCCTTCGACTCCTTCATCTATGCGCAGCATGCTCAGAAGCATATCCATCCCGCTCGCGGCCATCTGGCCCTCGCCTTTGGTGAAATCCTCCAGGACACGGCGGAACACCTCCTGAACGAAGGCTGCATCCTCACGTATAAAATGCTGCATGAGAGGCTTCCCGACATACAGGACAGGATGCGATGCATCTTTCAGCCATTTACCGGAGAACCCGCCGGTGTATCCCACGCTATCATGATAATACCGTATGGAAAAGGGAGTGTTTGCGGGAATCAGCAGGAACTTTCCCTCGTCCACAAGGTACTGCCTGCCTCCTGCGTCCACGAGCACCTCACCGGAGCTGATGAAGATAAATCCGTACAACGGCAGGGCCGCAGCCGGGATCTGGGGAGCCTGGAGATACCCCACAGTGTTCATCTTCCTCACGAAAAAAGGCATTCCATCGAGGCTGGCATGGGGATTATGGTATGGCGACGAAGGTATCATCTGACAAGGGACAGGCAAACGGGCTGACTCAGGTTAACGGAAAGGCCTGTATCGGTCAGGAGGCCGGTCTTGGAGTCACGGGAGAACACCTGGATACAATGCGAATCGCGGCAGGCGCTGAGGAGGTATTTTCCGTTGGGAGTGATCGTGAAATTCCGGGGATGGATGCGTGTGGCCTGGTTGGTGACGTAGGAGAGGGCCCCTTCACGTGAAACAGACATTATGGAGATACCGTCGGAGACAAGCCTGTTGGAAGTATACAGGAAGCGACCGTCGGGAGAGAAATGCAGGTCGGCAGAACCGCGCCCGGCGTAAGGGTCGGTAGTCACGACCTGCGTCCTGAAGAGGTCGCCGTCGTTGTATCGGAAGGCCGTCACTGAGCCGGACAGTTCACCTATGACGCAGAGGGACTTGCCGTCGGGAGAGAACTCTATATGTCTCGGGCCGTAGTCGTCATCGAGGCGATAGGAGACCGGCTTGCCGGCTGCGTCGGCAGAGGGGATGAGCCGCTTGCCTTCGACATTGAAACGAAGCAGCCTATCGGCGCTGAAATCACTGGCGTACAGATACTTACCATCCGGAGAGAACACGGAACAGTGTATATGCGGCAATGCCTGGCGCAAAGCATCCGGTCCTCCGGTCGAACCAGGATAGGCAACCGGTTTCCTGGCCAGCCGCCCGTTGCGGCGCAGGCGGAATACGGTCAGATTGCCTCCGGAATAATTGGAGCAGACAAGCATCTTGCCGTTGGTCGACAGGTGGCATGGGTCGCCGCCACCGGTGAGTGCTTCTCCGACTTTGCGGAATGAGCCCTTCTTGCGATTGAACTTATACACTGTGACGCTTGCAGAGTCATCCGGTGTAATCTCGCTCACGGCATAGACATAACGTCCGTTCTTTGAAGGAATTACAAACGAAGGATTGACTGCAGCCACGCTGTCCAGTATGGTCGCGGTGCCGTTTGACTGGTCGAAGCGGAGCGAATATATGCCATAGCTGCCCTCGGCCGTATATGTCCCGACTACGTAAGTCAGTTTGTCGGAACTACAAGCGACAAGCAGGGGGAAAAGGATTATGGTGATAATATACTTTTTCATATTTTGCTAAGATAATCATTAATTTCGTAACTTCGCGCCATGGACATCAAACCCGTGGCATATTTCCGTTCGCCTCTAGGCAGCAAGTTCGGTGCACCGCGCCAGAGCGGGCTCGCCGATATTCCCGGCGACATCGTGTTTGTAAATCCTTACGATGACACCAACGCCATCCGCGGCCTCGATGGATTCGACTACGTATGGCTTATCTGGGGATTCTCGGCCAACCACGCCTCTTCCCGTGACTGGTCACCTACAGTCCGCCCGCCCCGTCTCGGAGGCAACACCCAGATCGGAGTCTTCGCATCCCGTTCCCCCTTTCGACCAAATTCCCTGGGGCTCAGCGCAGTGCGCATCACATCCATTGAGCCCGGCATCATCCATACCGTCGGTGCAGATCTTATCGACGGCACTCCCATCTACGACGTCAAGCCCTACCTTCCCTATGCCGATGCCTTCCCAGAGGCCCGTAGCGGATTTGCCCCCACAGCACCTTCTGCCAGCCTGCAAGTTGTATGGGGCACACCATCACCCTTCTCCCCAGAAGATACTGCCACAGTCGAACGCATCCTTGCACTCGACCCCCGTCCCGCCTACTCAGACGACAGATCCAAAGCCTATGGCTTCCCTTTCGCCGGCCGCGACATACGCTTCACCATCTCCGGCAGCACTGCAACTATTATCGAAGTGGCTCCGCTACAATAAAAATCACATCCGAACCGCCGCCGGCATAATCCGCCCGACAGCAAAAGACATGGACATCCCCTCCCGAGGCCACTTTCAGCTTCGCCCGGAGCTGGTCACTAGTCATCGGCACATTCCGCGCCGTCACTTCAGCCCGCGGCCATCTCTCACGTATCTTTCTCATAGCCTCCTTACCTGATTTCAACACTTCCACCACTCTGAACCACTTACCCATATCCAACATCATCCCATGGTTCGCCCCGAAGCTGCCAGGAGCGACATACAAATGCGTATGAATTCCTATCTTACCGAGACCGAACCTACTGCAAATCACCCCAAACGCTCCAGTCTTCATCAAGGCCTTTCCCGGTTCAAACAACAACATCCCCTCCTCAACGCCATCAGCCCGCACCACCTCTCCCTTTTCTTCCATCCCGAAAGACAATATCTCCGGCTTCTCACCCAACTCCACCGCGTGCAATTTCACAACGCCCGCAAAGCCCCTTTCAATCAACACCAACAGCTCCTTACACTCCCCTCCGCTTGCCACCGCGTACACATCCCTCACTCCATCCAACCTGCTGACCACCATAGAAATATCAGCCATTGGCGACAACTTTACCACCACTCTCGGACTGACCTCCAGCAGCTCCGGCAACAGCGTCACGACATCGGGCCGGCAATCCTCAATCAGGAACACCTTCCTGCCTCCTTCGCCCCTTCTCGCCGGGTCCAGGAAAATCACATCAGGCGCAAAATCTCCCAGCAGATCCTTAACCCCGTGGAACAACAACTCTACACTATGAAACAACACGTTCCTCACGCCAAGAACGCCAAAATTATGTTCCACGGCATCCCTTAAAACAACATTCATCTCGTTGTAGAAAACCTTTTCCGCTACATCCGAAAACGCCCACGAATCCACGCCGAGCCCGCCGGTCAGGTCCGCCACCCTGGCAGCCCCCATTCCCCGAATCAACGATGCTTTAAACCGCGCCGTCGCCGACGAAGAAGCCTGTTCGGTGCACAGCCTGTCAGGATACACCAATCCAGGCACATCCCACTCGGGCACCTTGTGACGCATCCTCCGCATCCCCTCAATCGTATCGGCCGCCAATGCCACATCCACATCCGGCCACCTTCCGCGCGAAAGCAGCAGCCGTGCCGTATCATCACCAAGATGCTCCCTTACGAAGGCATCAAATCTATTTTGCTCCAAATCATTCATAATTCCACGCAAAAATAGCCATTATCCACCAAAAATCATTAAATTCGCAGATATATACACACATCAAAGCAGACATTAATACAACATTACTATGAAGACATATCAGGAAGTGGCCGAAAGCTGGATCAACGGCAATTTCGACCCCGAGACCAGGACACAAGTCCTCACTCTGCGCAACAGCGACCCCGTAGCCTTTGAAGATGCCTTCTACCGCAACCTCGAATTCGGCACCGGCGGCCTCCGCGGCATCATGGGCGTGGGCACAAACAGGATGAACAAATACACCGTCGGCATGGCCACACAGGGCCTGGCCAACTACATCCTGGACCATGTCAAAGGCGACAAATCAGTCTGCATCTCCTACGACTCCCGTAACAACTCCAAGCTCTTCGCCAAAATAGCGGCCACAGTCCTGTCCAACAACGGCATTGACGTCTTCATCTTCGACAACATCCGCCCCACCCCCGAGCTGAGCTACTCCATACGTGCCAAAGGCGCCACTGCCGGCATCATGATCACGGCATCACACAACCCCAAGGAATACACCGGCTACAAAGTGTTCTGGTCCGACGGCGGGCAGATCACCGCTCCCGTGGACAAAGATATCGTGGACGAGGTCAATAAAATATCCGACCCCTCACAGGTTCGCTTCGAGCTCGGCCCCACAGACAAATGCGGCGAAATCGAGACCATGGGCGCAGAGATGGACGAAGCATACATGCACGACATTCTCTCCCTGATGCTCTCCCCCGAATCATGCGCCCGTCACAAAGACCTCAAGATTGTCTACACTCCCCTTCACGGCTGCGGCGTACGCCTCGTGCCCGAATGTCTCCGCAGACTCGGGTTCAAGAACATAATCCATGTACCCGAACAGGATATCTCCGACGGAGACTTCCCTACAGTCGCTTCTCCCAACCCGGAAGAGCCTGCAGCCATGAAGATGGCCATTGAAAAAGCCGACAAGACCGGCGCCGACATCGTGATGGCCACCGACCCTGACGCAGACCGCATGGGCATCGCCGTGCGTGACAACAAGGGCAGGATGGTGCAGTTCAACGGCAATCAGACTGCCGCCATGCTCACATACTATATCCTCACCCGCTGGAAAGAACTCGGCAAGCTCGACGACACAAAATACTGTGTCAAGACCATCGTCACGACAGAGCTTATAGCCGACATCTGCAAATCATTCGGCGTGAAGTATTATGACGTCCTCACCGGCTTCAAATACATCGCCGAGGTCGTCAAGCGCAACGAAAATACAGGCGAATTCATCTGCGGCGGAGAAGAAAGCTACGGATTCAACGCCGGGCAGTTCGTCCGTGACAAATGCGCCCAGGTCGCAAGCGCCCTCGTAGCCGAGTGCGCCGCCTGGGCGGCAGACCAGGGCCTCACCCTCTACGGTCTCATGCAGAAAATATACAAAGAATACGGCCTCTACGTAGAAAAGATGGTCTACATCGTCCGCAAAGGCAAGAGCGGAGCCGAAGAGATCCAGAAAATCATGACCGACTACCGCGCCACACCTCCCACTGAGATGGCAGGAAGCCCCGTTGTAAAAGTCATGGACTATCTCAAGCCGGAAGAGACCGGACTTCCCAAATCCAACGTTCTCCGCTTCTTCAATGCCGACGGCGACGTGGTCACAGTACGTCCATCCGGCACTGAGCCGAAAATCAAGTTTTACTTCGGAGCCAAAGGAGACACGGCGGACGACAAAATTGCCGCCCTCACCGCACAGTTTATCTCAGCGGATTAAGCTCACTCTTGTACCACTTCATAAACTCCGCGATACCCTCGCGGAGTCCCCAGTGGGGTTTATAGCCGACCTCCCGCTCAAGAAGGGATGTGTCGGCATTTGTTTGGTACACGTCTCCCGCCTGCATGGGGAGGAAGTTCTTTTTAGCCTCCCGTCCCATGGCACGCTCGATTTCCGAGATGAAGTCCATGAGTCTGACCGGGTGCGAACATCCTATGTTGAACACGCGGCACGGAACACCGTGCTCATCGCCTGAAGGCACCTTGTCAAGCACACGTACCGTGCCTTCCACTATATCATCTATATAGGTGAAGTCACGTATCATATCGCCTCCATTGAACACATTGATGGCTTCGCCGCGTGAGATAGCCGATGCGAATAGCATTGGCGACATATCAGGGCGCCCCCAGGGGCCATAAACCGTGAAATAGCGCAATCCGGTAGCCGGAAGGTTATAGAGTTTGCTGTAGGCGTGAGCCATCAGTTCATTGGATTTCTTCGATGCAGCATAGAGCGAGACAGGGCTGTCGACTTTATCTTCTTCACTGTAGGGAACTTTTTCATTGAGCCCGTAGACGGAGCTGGACGAGGCATAGACGAGATGGGCAACGCCGTTGTGCCGGCAGGCTTCGAGGATATTGAGAAAGCCGACAAGGTTGGACTGGAGATAGGCGTATGGATTGGTGATGGAGTACCGGACTCCGGCCTGCGCGGCGAGGTTCACCACCCTGTCGAAGCGCTCACGTGCGAAGAGAGCATCAATGGCCGGTTTGTCGTCAATGCCGCATTGGATGAAACGGGCATTGGGATAGACCGTGCTCCTGATTTCAGCTCCGGGAGTGATATGGCCGATGAAGCCATTGGAGGCAAGCCGGCCAAATTTCAGCCTCACGTCATAGTAGTCGTTGATATTGTCTATGCCCACGACTTCATCCCCGCGTGCGGCGAGGTCATGCAGCAGTCTTGAGCCAATGAATCCGGCAGCGCCGGTGACCAGTATCTTCATGTGTGATATATCTTTTGTATTTATACCTTCACTAAGGTACTGGTTTTTGGGGAATTTTACCTAATTTTGTAATGACAAAAAAGATATATGATGAAAATTGCAGTAGCAGGCACAGGATACGTAGGTCTGTCCATCGCGACACTCCTCGCACAGCATAACGACGTCACCGCAGTGGACGTCATACCAGAAAAGGTCGAGAAGATCAACCGGCGCATTTCCCCAATACAGGACGAATACATTGAGAAATACCTCGCTGAGAAAGACCTGCACCTCACCGCCACCCTTGACGGCGAGGCCGCATACCGCGATGCCGAATTCGTCATCATAGCAGCTCCGACCAACTACGATCCCAAAAAGAACTTCTTCGACACCAGTCATGTCGAAGAGGTCATCGAGCTCGTTCTCAAGGTCAACCCCGACGCCGTCATGGTGATCAAGTCCACAGTCCCCGTCGGCTACACTCGTTCCGTGACCGAGAAATTTTCCTATCGCGAGCGCAAGAGCGACGGCACCATGACCGTCGTCTCCCCACGCATCATCTTCTCCCCCGAATTCCTCCGCGAATCCAAAGCCCTCTACGACAACCTCTACCCTTCCCGCATCATCATAGGCTGCGATGACGTCCTCCGCGCATCAGCAGAGGCCTTTGCCACCCTCCTCCAGCAAGGCGCCATCAAACAAGACATCCCCACCCTTTTCATGGGCTCCACCGAAGCCGAAGCAGTCAAACTTTTCGCCAACACCTACCTCGCCCTCCGCGTCAGCTTTTTCAACGAACTGGACACCTACGCCGAGCTCAAAGGCCTTGACACCAAATCGATTATCGACGGCGTCGGACTCGATCCCCGAATCGGCACCCATTACAACAACCCTTCTTTCGGCTACGGCGGCTACTGCCTTCCAAAGGACACCAAACAGCTCCTCGCCAACTTCCAGGACGTCCCCGAAAACCTCATCGAAGCAATCGTCACCTCCAACCGCACCCGCAAGGACTTCATTGCCGACCAGGTGCTTTCCAAGGCCGGATACTACACAGCCTCCAGCGCCTGGGACGCACGCCAGGAAAAAGACATCACCGTCGGTGTCTACCGCCTTACCATGAAATCCGGCTCCGACAACTTCCGCCAGTCCGCCATCCAGGGCGTCATGAAGCGCATCAAGGCCAAGGGCGCCCGCGTCGTCATCTATGAGCCCACTCTCCCCGACGGCAGCACTTTCTTCGGCAGCGAAGTCATCAACGACATCGACCGTTTCAAAGCCGCCTCCGACTCCATCATCGCCAACCGCTATGACAGCACACTTGACGACGTTGCCGACAAAGTATATACAAGAGACATCTTCAAACGCGACTGACAATGAGACAATCCATCATCATGGCCATACTCTGTACGGCCCTATTCTCCATACAAGCCCACGCCCAACAGCACATCAGGCCACCTCAGGTGCCTCAATACATCGTCTTTGCCAGCGACACCATCCGATTCGACCGCGACGACCTCTACGAACGCATGGACCGCGAACTCATTACCTTCACCTACATGCAGACCAACTCCACCCTGATGCTCAAACGCTCCAACCGTTACTTCTCCCAAGTGGTCCCCATCCTTCGTAAAAACGGCATCCCCGAAGACCTGAAATACCTCATGGCAATAGAGAGCAACCTCGACCCCAAGGCACTCTCATCCACAGGCGCCGCCGGTCTATGGCAATTCATGAAATCCAGCGCTCCCCAATACGGTCTCACCGTCAACTCCGAGGTCGACGAACGCTATCACATTGAAAAAGAAACCATTGCCGCCTGCCGTTATCTCCGCCAGGCGTATAACAAATACGGCGACTGGATGACCGTCGCCGCCAGCTACAACGCCGGCCAGGCAGGCATCACCCGCCGTCTCGACGGGCAACAGCAAAGCTCCGCAATGGACCTTCTCCTGAGCGAGGAGACCTCCCGCTACATGTTCCGCCTCCTCGTCGCCAAAATGTTCTTTGAAAACCCGGCCGCTTTCGGCTACGACATTCCCCGCTCCTCCTACTATCCCTACCGCAAACCCTCCAAAGTCGTCACCATCAACACATCCATCCCTTCCCTCGTCGACTTCGCCGCCGCCCATGGCGTCTCCTACTTCGCCCTCAAGCAAGCCAACCTCTGGCTCCGCTCCGACAAACTCACCAACCCCTCCGGCAAAGAATACCAGATCATTATACCTTCTGTACAATAAGTTCATTGATTCTTTCTGCCTTCAACGCAGATCGAGGATAACGAGTACGGAATCAATGTATTTAACGGCGTGATTATCAACCCTTGTCAATAAAGCCATTAATCACTTTTTCCGACAAGCCCGTCATTTCTGAAACCGACTTTATATCCATGCCTTTCGAGAGCATACGCAGGACTAGTAGTCGATAGCCTTCCTCGCGCCCCTCTGCACGACCTTCTTCACGACCTTCCTCACGCCCTTTGGCGAGTCCCTCGTCAAAGCCGTCCTCGCGGCCGTCGGCGTAGGCTGCGTTCTTGTAGCTCTGGATGTCCTCTTTGGTCAGCATGGAGTCAATGTATTTG
>JAFZPY010000065.1 GCA_017552475.1 Bacteroidales bacterium
ATAAGCAGCCAGATGCCGTTGCCCGGGTCGCCGATTCCGAAGAACCCGAAACGGAACACCCATGCCACCATTGAGATGAGCATTACCTTCTTTATGCCGAACTTCTTCATGAAGAAGGGAATGAGCAGGATGCATAGTGTTTCTGAAAGCTGGCTGAGAGAAATCAGCGCATTAGCGTTGCGTGCTCCCCATGTATCAGCGAATTCAGCAGTCTCTTTGAATGAGGAGATGAATGAATTGGCGTAGCCGTTGGTTATCTGGAGAGAGGCTCCGAGCAGCATCGAGAAGATGAAGAAAATAGCGAATTCCTTCTGCCTGAAGAGCCTGAATGCGCTAAGGCCGCTGGCCTCCATGAAGCCCTGCTGTTCGGCTGATTTAGGCTTGCAGGGGCATTCGGGAAGGGTGAGCGCATAACCAGCGAGTGCAAGGCCCAGTATACCGGAGGTGAAGAACTGGAAGTAGCTGTGCTGGTATTGTACGCCGGAAGGGTCTGTCATGAAGTTCACGAAAAGCATGCAGCAGATGAAGCCGATGGTGCCGAAGACGCGGATGGGAGGGAAGTCCTTGACGGGATCTTTGCCGTTTACTTCAAGGGCGTTGTAGGCCACGGAGTTGGAAATCGCGATGGTCGGCATATAGAATGCCACGCTCAGTGTGTATAATACGTAGAAGATGCTGAAATTGAATGTGGCGGGATTGATGACATATCCGCTTCCGGTGAAGCTGACATTGGTCATGGCGTAGTAGCCGGTGGCGAGCATGAAAAGTCCCGCAAGTCCCTGGCAGAGGGAAAGTGTCTTCTGTGCCGGTATCCATTTGTCTGCAACGATGCCTACGAGGGCGGGCATGAAGATGGATACAAAACCTTGTGTCGCGAAGAAAAGCCATATCTTCTCGCCAAGTCCTGCTCCGCCTAGGAAACCGCCCATCGAAGTGAGGTAGGCGCCCCAGATGGCATACTGCAGGAAATTCATTAAGATAAGCCGGATGGTAATGCCTTGGTTTTTCATTTTAATATCAGTCTTAAACAGCATTTTAGTAAATGCTTCTGTCTCTATTGGTGGACAAAGTTAAGAGAAATCCGTGTATTTTCACTATCTTTGAAGGCTAAAAACAATTTTTTGATGGCATTCACTTTCAGACAGACATCCAGGGACCCGGGCTCATCCGCACGCTGCGGAATCATCTCCACCGACCACGGCGAGATACATACCCCCATATTCATGCCTGTAGGCACCGTGGGAACGGTCAAGGGCGTATACCATCACGACCTCACAGATGACATAAAGGCCGAAATCATACTCGGCAATACATACCATCTCTATCTCCGCCCCGGACTTGACACCTTGCGCAAAGCAGGCGGCCTGCATAAATTCGAGCACTGGGACCGCCCCATCCTCACCGACTCCGGCGGTTTTCAGGTCTTTTCGCTCACCCCGATCCGCAAGCTGACTCCCGACGGGTGCACGTTTGCGTCCCACATTGACGGCAGCCGTCATACATTCACTCCGGAAAACAATGTTGACACCCAGCGCATCATCGGAGCCGATATCATGATGGCCCTTGACGAATGCTGCCCCGGCGACGCCGATTTCCGCTATGCGGAGAAATCACTCAAGCTCACACAAGGCTGGCTTGAACGCTACGCCCGGCACTTTGACGAGACTGAGCCTCTCTACGGCTACACCCAGACCATGTTCCCTATCATCCAGGGTTGCGTCTACCCGGAACTCCGTAAAAGAGCCGTTGACCATGCCCTCACCCTTGACAATGCAAATCGCGGCGGCTACGCCATCGGCGGTCTCGCAGTAGGGGAGCCCACGGAGAAAATGTATGAAATGCTCGAAGTCACCTGCCCCCTCCTCCCGGAGGACAAACCCCGCTACCTAATGGGCGTCGGCACTCCTGCAAATATCCTTGAAGGCATTGCCCGTGGCGTGGACATGTTCGACTGCGTCATGCCTACCCGCAACGGCCGCAACGGCATGCTCTTCACCTGGAACGGAATCATGAACATGCGCAATGCCAAATGGGAACAGGACTTCTCAGAGCTCGACCCCTCAGGCACCTCATTTGTAGACCATTACTACACGAAAGCATACCTCCGCCATCTCTTCACCGCCAAGGAAATGTTTGCTGCCATGATTGCCAGCGAACACAACCTCGCCTTCTACCTCGACCTTGTCCGTCAGGCCAGGACCCATATCGAGGCCGGAGACTATGCCGCGTGGAAAGATGCCGTCATCCCCAGAATAATGCAAAGATGCTAAAGATAAAGAAACTAGACCTCTACATCACCAAGAAGTTCCTGACGACGTTCTTCGCCGCCATCATACTCATCATCGGCATCGTCATCATATTCGACATAAGTGAGAAGATCGAGAAGTTCGTAGCCAACGAAGCCTCCCTCAACGAGATCATCTTCGACTACTACCTCAACTTCATCCCTTACTTCATGAACATGTACAGCCCCCTGTTCGTATTCATATCCGTCATCTTCTTCACCTCCCGTCTTACGGCAAACTCCGAGATCATCGCCATCCTCTCCTGCGGCGTCAGCTACCATCGCATGATGGTGCCATACCTCGCCTCGGCCGCCATCATCGCCATGATGTCGCTTGGCCTGAGCCTCTACGTCATCCCCCAGTCCAATGCCACAAGACTCAAATTTGAACAGAAATACTTCAAGAAACGCCAGGCCAACGCCACCTCCGACATCCACTACAAGCTTGATGCGACCAAATATGTCTATGTCGGCTCCTTCAGCCCATGGAACAACACCGCCTACAACTTCACCCTCGAAGACATGCAGGGCGACAAGCTTGTGAGCAAACTCTCCGCCGAGACCGCCCGCTGGGACTCCACCTCGGCCTCATGGCGCCTCAAGAACTGGTTTATCCGTGACTACACCGAAGGTCTGGAAGACCGCATCCGCAGCGGTTCCCAGCTCGACACCACCATTGCCCTCACCATAGAAGACTTCTATCGCAACAAAAAGACCGTTGAGCAGCTCTCGGCCCGCGACCTGAATGAACTCATCAGGGTCCAGATAAGCCGCGGCGATAAAATGGTCATGTACGCTCAGATAGAAAAACACACCCGACTTGCCCTGCCCTTCTCAGCCTTCATCCTCACGATCATCGGCGTCTCCCTGTCCACCAAGAAACGCCGCGGCGGCATGGGCTGGAACATCGGCATCGGCATAGCCCTCGGCTTCTCCTACATCCTTTTCCTCCGCTTCAGCGAGATGTTCGTTATCACGGACACCCTGCCCCCCGTCGTAGCCCTGTGGCTTCCAAATATAATATTTGCCGCCATCGCGGCAATCATATACAAGATTGCACCCAAATAATGCGGACATGAAAGTCAAAATCATCAACAAAAGCGCCTTTCCGACGCCCACCTATGCCACACCGCTCTCGGCCGGAGTCGACCTCAAAGCCGACATAGCCGAGCCTGTGACACTTCACCCGCTGGAACGCACACTTATCCCCACGGGCCTGTTCATCTCACTTCCTGCCGGCTACGAAGCCCAGGTCCGCCCCCGCAGCGGTCTTGCAGCCAAACACGGCATCACAGTGCTCAACTCTCCCGGCACCATCGATGCCGACTACCGCGGAGAAATCAAGGTCATCCTCGTCAATCTCTCCAACGAACCCTTCGACATCGGCCCCGGCGAGCGTATCGCCCAGATGGTAATTGCACGCCACGAGCATGTGGAATGGGAACTTACCGACACCCTCGACGACACCACACGCGGCGCCGGCGGTTTCGGCTCAACTGGAATGTAAAAATGCAACTTCTATACGACCTTTTCCTCTCCTCCACCGGCGTCACGACAGACAGCCGCGCCATCAAAGGAGGAGAATTATTCTTCGCCCTCCGCGGCGAAAATTTTGACGGCAACGCATACGCCATACAGGCTCTCTCCGACGGCGCCTCATACGCTATTGTCAATGAAGACTCTCTCGCGGCCCGCTCCGGTGACAGCCGCGTCATCGCTGTTCCCGACCCGCTCCAGACACTCAAGGACCTAGCCGCCTGGCACAGGAATCACACCTTTGTCGACGGCAAACGCCTCACGGTCATAGGCTTGACGGGGACCAATGGCAAAACCACCACCAAAGAACTCATACGTGCCGTCCTGTCATGCAAATACCGCGTCACCGCCACCGAAGGCAACCTTAACAACGACATCGGCGTCCCCCTTTCCGTATTGAAAATCAACGCCTCCACCCAAATCGCCGTCATTGAAATGGGCGCCAACCATCCCGAAGACATCGCCGCCCTAACACCCGTCAGCCAGCCTGACTTCGGTCTCATCACCAATGTTGGCAAGGCCCACCTCCTCGGCTTCGGCAGTTTCGAGGGCGTCAAGCACGCCAAAGGCCGCCTCTACGACTACATCGCTGCCAATGGCGGCTCCGTCTTTGTCAATACCGACGATCCCGACCTCATGCAAATGGCCAGCGACCGCGGCCTCAGCATCCTGCCCTATGGACTCACATCCAACGGTGCGGCAATCATTCCCGCTACCCAGGAACAGCCGTTCCTCCGCATGACACTTGGCAACGGTGAATATACAATATCAACGCGGCTTGCCGGATCCTACAACGCCAACAATGTACTTGCGGCGATTGCCGTCGGCGTGCATTTCGGCATTCCGCTCGACGACGCCATTGCCGCCATCGAAGCTTATTCACCCGCCAACAACCGGTCACAGCTCACCAAGACTCTTTACAACACCGTGATAGCGGATATGTACAATGCCAATCCGACCAGCATGTCGGCGGCACTTGACAACATCGCCATGATGACCGGATCGCCACGGGCTGCCCTTCTGGGGCAGATGGGCGAGCTGGGAGCCGAGTCTGTCGCGGAGCACGTGAACGTGCTTCGCAAGGTGCTCGACTCCGGTTTCGAACACGTATATCTGGTCGGTGATGAATTCCGTAAGGCTCTCGACTGCGTCGGCTCCGCCGGCGCCACCGTTCAGTGGTTTCCCTCCTCAGACGAGCTCTCACTCTATATAAAAGCTAACCCTCTCAAAGGATTCACCATCCTTCTCAAAGGGTCACGTTCTGTAAAAATGGAGAATGTGCTTCCGGTCCTTTAGGTCAATGCCTGTGGGTCGGACCGGTGAGGCAGATGCCAGTGGCGACGGGGACTCCGGCGCTGTGAACGTCAGGAAGGGTCAGGTCTACTGAAAGCGGGCCGCCAATGGCTTTGAAGTCGTAGTGATGCGCTCCAGTATGACCGTTTTGAAGGGCGATTGCTATGGCTGCAGCCACGATTCCTGTCCCACATGCCAGCGTTTCAGCTTCGACTCCGCGTTCGTAGGAACGGATACTGCAAACATTGTCGCCTGCAGACACGAAGTTTACGTTTACCCCTCCGGGGGCGAATGCGTCGTGGTATCGCAGGGGCTTTGCCAGATTGTTGATACCCAACTCTTCAAGGCGCTCTCCCTCTTTAAGGAAGCGCACGAAGTGCGGACATCCTGTGTCGACAAACCAGCCCTGAAGTCCCGGCACAGCTCTCGCTATCAGGACATCCGGCATGCCCAGCCTGACCGTTTTGTCGCTGCCCTCGTCCTGGATGACCATCCCTTCGTACTGCTTCCCGTTGGAAACGAAGCGGCAACGTCCACCCGGAAAACCGAGCCCTAAGTCCATGGCGAAAGAAACGGCACAGCGGCCTCCGTTGCCGCACATGACACCACCGCTGCCGTCGTTGTTGAAATAATGCATTTCAAACAGACAGCCTTCCTCTCCGGTGTCTGTAAGGACTATGAGCCCGTCAGTCTTTCGTCCTCCCGGCAATGAGCAGAGTTCTTGCACACTGTCTTCTGTATAGTATGAAACCGGCAGACCTGCCCGGCCGTCTATCATCCGGAACAGATTGCCGGCGCCATCGTAAATAATTTCTTTCATCTTGTTTTATATCTCCATACAAAGATATATCTTTGAGTAAAATTCGAAGCACACGACATGTACAATTTTGATGAGGTAATTGATCGCAGGGACACCGGAACCGAGAAATATGCAGAATTGAAGCAGATGTTCGGCACCGAAGACGTCCTTCCCCTATGGGTCGCCGACATGGATTTCCGTACACCTGATTTTGTTATCGAAGCCATCCGTAAGCGACTTGACCATCCTGTTCTCAGCTATACGGTTATTCCGGACCATTATTTCCCGACTATCTCGGCCTGGCTCGAAAAGCTCCATGGCTGGAAGGTGGATCCCGGGCATATCAGATACATGCCGGGCTTGGTGAAAGCACAGGCCTTCATAATCAATTATTTCCTGAAAAAAGGAGACAAGATAATCATCCAGCCTCCTGTCTACCACCGCTTCGCACAGATACCCAGGACCAACGGCTTTGAGACCGTGTCCAATCCTCTCGTCAAGATAAAGGACAAAGACGGCTTCCTGGAGCGTTATGAGATGGATTTTGACCATCTGGAGAGCATCATCGACGACAGGACAAAGCTGCTTATCCTGTGCAATCCCCACAACCCGTCAGGACGTGCATGGGACCGTGCCACGCTGGAGCGTCTGGCTGAAATTACTACACGTCACGGCATCCTGGTCCTGTCCGATGAGATCAATGCCGAGACGGTCTTCTATGGCAGGCGTCACATCCCATTTGCATCTGTTTCGCCGGAAGCTGCGGCTGGAAGCATTACCATGATGGCCCCGTCAAAGACATTCAACATTGCCGGAATCGTTTCTTCTTACATCGTCATTTCCAATCCGGCTTTGCGCGAAGATTTCTACCGCTGGCTGGATGAAAATTCTTTCGACCTGCCCACCCTGTTCGGTATCGAGGCTACCATGGCCTGTTATGAGAAAGGCTGGGAATGGCGTCAGGAGATGCTGCACTATGTCGAAGGCAATATCGAGGCGGCCGACAACTGGCTCCGCGACAATCTCCCGTCGCTCAGGCTTGTCAGGCCCCAGGCGGCACCCACCTTTTGGATGGATTGTACCAAACTGGGATATACGCAGCCCGAACTCATGCAGCATTTGCTGTACGATGCCAAAGTGGCATTTAATGACGGTACCCAGTTTGGCCCCGAAGGCGCCGGCTACCTCCGAGTCAACCTCGCCGGCCCACGACAAGTACTCCTGCAAGCCTTTGAGCTTATGAAGGCCTGCGGGAAGTTCCAGTAGCGGGAGTGCAGGTGGCTATTTCCCGGGCTCGTCGCCGTAGGAGTCTTTGTACTTGAAGCGGCGGATCTTCTGGGTGGCGGTTTTCTCGAAGGGCTCTTTCATGGCGTCGACCTCGTTGATCTTTGAGTTCTTGCCGACGTGCTTGTTGATGTAGTCCATGACGGCCTGCTTGCGAGCCTGAAGAGTCTCGAAGAATTTGTCTTCGTAGGCCTGGTCCCAGTTGAGGATGTTGTCATCGAATTTGACAAGGGCGACGAGTTTGCCGTTGCGTTCCATGACGAGGGACTCGTTGACGCCTTCGATTCCGTTGATGACCCGTTCTATTTCTTCAGGATAGATGTTTTCGCCTGAAGGACCGATAATGGTGTTGTTGAGGCGGCCTTTGATGAAGTAGTTGCCTTTTTTGTCCATGACGGCGACGTCGTTTGTCCTGAACCAGCCTTCGTCATCGAGGACAGTGAGGGTGCGTTCAGGGTCGCGGTAGTAGCCGAGCATGACGTTGGCACCACGGCATTGGATTTCACCTTCGCCGGTCTTGGGGTCGACGTTGGCAAGTCGCACCTCGACTCCGTAGGACGGGATGCCGATGGAGCCTACGACGGTCTTGCCGACCATTGCGTTGCATACAAGAGGAGCACATTCCGTCAGGCCGTAGCCGATGGCATAAGGGAAGCGGGCTTTCTTGAGAAAAGCCTCGACCGTGGGGTCAAGTTTGGCACCGCCGATGCCGAAGAAGTGCAGCTTGCCGCCGAATGTGCTGTAGAGCCTGCGGCCAATCAGCCAGTAGAGGAGACGGGGAGTGTGTTTTTCCATCCATGAAAGTACGCGGCTCTTGCGGATAGTCGGGACAACGCTGTTCTTGTAGACCTTTTCGATGATGAGAGGCACTGAGCACATCACTGTGGGACGTACCTTTTTCATGGTGTCCATGAGGATGCTGGGTGTCGGCGGTTTCTGAATGTAGTAGACGCAGGCACCGCAGAATATCGGGTAGAGGCAGCCGAGGCTCATTTCATAGGTGTGAGCCATCGGGAGGATGGAGAGGAATCGGTCTTTCTTGCCGCATTTCTCTGCCTTGAAAGCCTCGATGATATTATGGCAAATGTTTCTGTGAGAAAGCATTACGCCTTTGGCCTGACCTGTAGTGCCTGACGTGTAGATGATTGTGGCGAGGTCGTCGGGCTGGGGGTCTTTGACCCAGCCGTCGCAAGCGAAGGCGTTGCGATCCTTCTTGATGAATTCAAGAGTCTCGATATCGATGACAAGGGTCATCTTGTCGAGCATTTCCTGTGATACCTTGCTGATAAGGCGTTTGGATACATAGAGTACCTTGGTGCCCGAGTGGGTCAGGATATTGGTGATTTCGTGCTCCGAGCTATCGGGAAGGATAGGGATGGAGACGCGTCCGAATGCGGTGGCGCAGAAGAAGGCAAGCGTCCAGTTCGGCATGTTCTGCGCGAGGATGGCGACTTTGTCGCCTGCGCTGATGCCGAAGCGGGAGAGCATCTGTGACTGCTGGTCGCAGCGCAGCTTGAATTCTTTGTAGGTGTAGGATTGCGTGCCGTCTACATACTGGCTCATCTTGCGGTTCCAGTATGAGTTGGCGGCGAGTTCATATAGTTTATGAAGAGTGGTGATGTTCTTTTCACGCCATCCTCTTCTCATCTTGTATGGGCTGCCCATAAGGTTGAGTTTTTAATGAGTGATGTATTTTTCCGGATGACGGCCCTTGAGGTGCATGGTCTCGTAGATTTCCTGGATGCGGGCCGTATCGGCCTTTGCATCGTCGGTGAGCTCAAAGATTTCTCCGTGACCGACATGTTTGGTGCCCCAGTCGAAATAGGCCATGCGCACGGTCGCTCCGGTGGCTTTGGCGATGAGGTGATACCCTTGTTTCCAGCGTTTTATCGGTTCCCTGGTGCCTTCTGGAGCGATGGCGAGATGGAAAAACTCGTTCTCTCCCATTGCTGTGATGACACTGCGCACCATCGCGGTGCTGCTGGAACGGTCGACCGGGATGCATCCGCAGGCGCGGAGAATCGGGCCGACAGGCCAGAAGAAGAATTCCTTTTTGATCATGACGTGGGCTACTTTCCTTGTGCTGGTATAGTAGAGGTAGCTCACGATGAAGTCCAAGGCTGAAGTGTGAGGCACTCCGAGCAGTATGACTTTCTTTTCAGGGGCGCAGCCTGTGTCAATGGTCCAGCCCATCACTTTAGTGAGGAGCCAGTGGCAGAAGCCCGCCCAGCATTTGCTGTATTCGGTTTTAAGTTTTTGGGCCATGTGATTATATATTTACATCCTCGAGTTCTTCCTCGCTGCGGAGGTTTTCGCGGATGAAATTCTGACGGTCTATGGTGTTGTCCCCCATGTAGAATTCCATGATGTCGGAGATGGATTCTTCGTCTGCGAGTTTTACGAGGTCGAGGCGCATGCCTTCGCCGATGAAGTCGCGGAACTCTTCGAAAGAAATCTCTCCGAGACCTTTGAAGCGGGTGATTTCCACTCCGGTCTTGAGTTTTTTGATGGCAGACTCCTTCTCGTCGGGGGAGTAGCAGTAGCAGGTCTCCTTCTTGTTGCGGACGCGGAACAGGGGCGTCTGCAGGATATGCACATGCCCGCGACGTATAAGGTCGGGGTAGTATTTCATGAAGAATGTCAGATCGAGCATCCTGATGTGCATTCCGTCATCATCGGCATCGGTGGCGACGATGATGTTGTTGTAGCGGAGGTTGTCAAGGTCCTCCTCAACGCCGAGGGCGGATACCAGGAGGTTGAGCTCTTCGTTTTCGGCTACGCGCTTGCGGGACTCCTTGTAGCAGTTTATGGGCTTGCCTCGCAGGGAGAATACTGCCTGGTTGTCGGCGTTGCGGGCCTTGGTGATCGTACCGCTCGCGGAGTCACCCTCCGTGATGAAGATGCTGGATTTCTCCGCCTCCTCTTCCTTGTTCTTGGGAAGTTTGTCGCTGAAGTGGTAACGGCAGTCGCGCAGTTTGCGGTTGTAAACATTGGCCCTCTTGTTGCGCTCTCGGGTTTTCTTCTGGATACCGGAGATCTCTTCGCGCTCCTGCTGGGAGGATTTGATCTTATCCTCTATGACGGGCACTATCTCGGTGTGTTTGCGGAGGTAGTTGTCCAGATTTTTTGCAAGGAAGTCGTTGACAAAGCTGCGGATGGTGGGGCCGCGGTCAACGGAGGTGCTGCCGTCGCCTGACTTGCCCTGCTTTTCCCACATGTAGGTGGATCCGAGCTTGGTCTTGGTCTGGCCTTCGAAGTTAGGCTCCTGTATCTGGATGCTGATGGCTCCGACGATACCCTGACGGATATCTTCGGGCGCATAGTTTTTCTTGTAGAAGTCTTTGAGTGTCTTTGCTATAGCTTCGCGGTATGCGGCGAGATGGGTGCCGCCGTCGCGCGTGTTCTGGCCGTTGACGAATGAGGCTATGTTTTCTCCATAGCTGTTGCCGTGGGTGAGCACGACTTCGATGTCTTCGCCTTCAAGGTGAATCAGTGGATAGAGCGGAGTCTCGGACATGTTTTCGCTTACCAGGTCCAGAAGGCCGTTCTCACTCTTATATGTGGTGCCGTTGAGTACCAGGGTCAAGCCTTTCTTGAGGTAGGAGTAGTTCTTGATCATGGTCTCGACGAAGTCCATGTTGTATGAGAAGTCGCCGAACATCTCTCCGTCGGGAATGAAGCGGACGAAGGTGCCGTTTTTCTCATTTGTTGCGTGCATGCCGCTGTCGGTGATGAGTCCGCGGCTGTATTCGGCGTATGACGCCTGGCCGTCGCGGTATGAGCAGACATAGAATTTCTCGGAGAGGGCGTTGACCGCCTTGGTGCCGACGCCGTTCAGGCCGACCGAGAACTGGAACACGTCCGAGTTGTATTTCGCGCCGGTGTTGATCTGGGAAACGCACTCGACCAGTTTGCCCAG
>JAFZPY010000066.1 GCA_017552475.1 Bacteroidales bacterium
GTCGCTGAAGGCCCTCGTGCCTGTGGTGGAGGAGCCGGTGTCGGTGAAGGAGTTCATCCGCTCGGACAGAGGCGGGTTGAAACTGATAGCATATTGCTTTGAGGGTGAGAAAGGCAGGACGTCGGCGATGGAGGCTCTTCGTGGCCTGGAGGATGGAGGTGAGGTGACGGTGCTGATCGGCCCGGAGGGGGATTTTTCGCCGGAGGAGGCACGTCTGGCGATTGATTGCGGGTATGTGCCGATTCATCTTGGCGAGTCGAGGCTCAGGACAGAGACGGCTGCGGTGACGGCGGCGGAAGCGGTGTATCTCCGGAGGCTATAACGCAAAAAAAAGATATTGTTCCTCATTTGAGCGGACAATATCATTTTTTTCGGGTGCAAGTATTCCTTGCACACACATGTGGTGTGCCGGAATTACTCTGCTACTACGGTCTCTGCTGCAACAGTGTCAGCGCAAGCAGCGTTGCAAGAATCAGCTACACAGCAAGAATCTGCAACAGCCTCAACGGTCTCTTCTACAACCTCGGCTTTCTTGGCCTTGTTGCCACATGCAACTGCAGCTACCATGAGAGCTACAACTGCGAAAGACATAAATACCTTTTTCATTGTAAATACATTTAAACAAAACATTCAGTGCGGCAAAGGTACTGAGTTTATTTCTTTTATCCAAATAATATTAAATTATTTTAAATTAAGTGCCCTTTGCGTTACCGCGGAAGCTTGAGGACTTCCATGTCGGAGATGTCGCGACCGGAGATGCGGAAACGGAGGGCGGTGCGGTATTGCTGCCAGCCCTGGAGGCCCGCTGCACCGGGGTTGAGATACATCATGCTGTAGTGGCGGTCGTACTCGACTCGTAGGATGTGGGAGTGGCCGCAGACAAAGATGTCGGGCCTGATAATCTCTATCAGCCGCTTGGCTTCAGGGTAGTAGTGGCCGGGAGAGCCGCCGATGTGCATCATCAGGACGGTGGTCTGTTCGCACTCAAAGCATTTGTATTCAGGGTAGTCGAAACGGAGGGCCCGGTCGTCGCAGTTGCCGTAGACCCCTACGAGGGGTTTGAAGGCCGCGATCTCCTGTGCCGTCGTCAGGCCTCCGCCGAAATCCCCGGCGTGCCACACCTGGTCCACGGGGTCGAAGAACTTGCGGAATTCATCCCCGAAAGTCCCGTGAGTGTCTGAAATCAGGCCGATATATGTCATAGTTTGACGACGATGTTCTTCTTATACATCACCCAGAGTATACTGAAAATCACGCTGACAAACAGGAGCGAGTACACGAGCGAGGTCAGTCCGTTGGCGGCGAAATAGCGGTTCGGAGCCCAGCCGATCCATCCGAATGTCTTGACAATCAGGCCGGCCATCACAAACGCCGTCAACGCATTCATACCCATCGCCTTGGCTGGCTCAAACCACTTGCCGTAGCCTCTCACGTCCACCAGATACCCGATCATTGCCAGCGCAATCGTCGACCATCCGCCGGCGTAGAGCACATAGGATGCTGACCAGAGAGATTTGTTGATGGGCACCCAGATGCTTATGACAAGCCCGGCGGCAATGAGGCAAAAGCCTGTGGCAAACAGCTTTGCGCTCAGCCCGACATGCGAATCGGAACGTTTGGCGACGTCTCCGATAAGGAAACCAAGCAACGCGGTGCAGGCACCCGTCAATGACCCCAGCAGGCCCTCCGGGTCAAATGCAATGCCATTGACGGAATACATGTGGTTTGCACCGAGCAGCGCCAGATCCACCTTCCGGGCAAAATTACCCTCCAGCGTGAACGGCCCCGGAGCCTCACCGAATATCACCAGTATCAATGTGTACACGGCACACAGCGCGGCCATGGCAATGCCTATCTTTTTAGCATCTTTTTTCAGTGCCAATACCAGCAGACCCGCAAGCACGTAGCTGCATGCGATGCGCTGAAGGACGCCCATAATGCGCTTGTTGCCAAGCCAATACCCGTAATTCTGCCAGAATGACCAGGATTCGTCATGCGGATGATACGGATAAAAGGGGTAGAGCGCCAGGAGAAGGCCTACTCCGAAAATCAGGATGCCGCGCTTAAGAAGCTTGGATGCCGCTTCGCGGCTCAGCCCGTCATATTTTGCGAATGAGAATGCCATCGCGCATCCCATGCAGAAGATGAAGAACGGGTACACGAGGTCCGTGGGAGTACAACCGTCCCAGGGGGCGTGTTTAAGAGGAGCGAAAGCTTTGGACCAGGAACCGGGATTGTTGACAATGCACATGAATGTGATTGTGAGACCTCTGAGGATATCGAGGGGAATGTATCTTTTTTTCATTATCAGTTGTTTTCCGCGAGTGCCGCGATTATTGATGTGATTTCGGGACGGAGAATGGAGAAGGGGGCGTCACAGTTGTTGACAAGTATTGAAAAATATATTGTGTCGTCTCTTTTGCCGGTGGAAGGCAGGATGTATCCGCTGTAGCAGAGGATGTTGCTCATGGAGCCGCTCTTGAGGCGGATGCGGGATTTGACGGACTGGGATAAGCCGGGAAGGATGGAGCGCATGGTGCCGTTGGACCCGGGTGAGGGAAGTGAGATGACAAAAGGCACGAAGGTGAAAGTGCCGTGCATCGCTTTGAGGTAGTCAACCATGAACTCCGGGGTGACGAGGTTGAGGCGGGAGAGCCCGCTGCCGTCGGCGTGGACAAAGCGGCCTTCGCAGGAGACCCCTAGTTCTTCAAGTTCCCTTGTGATGGCGACGTGGCAGGAGTCGTATGAGGCGGAGCCGGTCTTGTGGAGGGATATGGCGCGGAGAAGGGTCTCTGCGTAGAGATTGTCGCTACGGTGATTGGTCTCACGTGCAATGTCGGAGACCGTGGGAGAGAGGGTGAAGCTGATGGATGTCGGATGGCCTGCGGCCTCCCTGCCTGTGGACTGTCCTGGACCGGTGCGAATCATGTTGTGACGGTCGATGTCTGCGTAGCCGCCGGTGGAGATTCCGCTGGCGTTGAGGTAGTTGTTGAAGTAGTATGCGCAGGTGAGGGCGCCGTATTTGTTGGATGCATTTTCGGTCTTGCTTTTGCGGGAGATGGGGAATTGGCCGCGGAGAGAGATGTCGGTGGTGAAGTCGGTGGTGAAGAAGTATAGAGTGTTGTCCGTGCCGGTTGGGGAAGTGGTGGAGAGATTGTCGATTTTAAGCCAGGGGGTGCGGGGAAAGATGGGGGCGACGTTGACCGGATTGCCGACTGCTTTGCCGGGGGTGACGGCGTAGTCAATGGTGTTGGCATAGAACATGAGGGCGTCGGAGCCGGTGCCGTAGTAGGTGGCTATGTCATCGTAATTCCATGAGGAATTTTCGAGATATTCGTCGAAGAGGCGTCCGTCGCCGATTACAAGGCCGTCAATGCTGCGGATGCCTTCTTTTTTGAGAAACTGCTTCCATTCGGCGAAGACCTTGGTGTAGTCGGTGGCAATGCTGTCGGATGTCGCGAGAGTGGGGTCGCCGCCACCTATTATATAAAGGTCACCGTGCAGGACTCCGTCGGTGATGGTGCCGTCGTAGCCGATGTGGGTGTGGAAACAGTAATCCGGGCCGATGGTCTTGATGGCGAGACCGGTGGTGATGAGCTTCATGTTGGAGGCGGGGCTTAATTTCCGCTGCGGGTTTAGGGATGCGAGTGTGCGGCCGTGGCCGTCGACGGCGAGTACGCCCCACGAGGAGCTGCGAAGCGGTTCTTGGGAATCAAGCTTGTCGACAAGGCTCTGCACGTTTTGAGCCGCAGCGCTCATCAGCATCAGTGTGGCCGTCATGGCCGCCATAATCATCCTCATAATCATGTGTTTTATCTGACTATTACACAAAATTAAGATATATTTTGTTATTTTTGTGTGATTAACCCAAATTATCACACATGAAAAAGACAGTTCTTGTATCAGGCGGCGCGGGCTTCATCGGAAGCCATGTGACCGTGGAACTAATCGAGGCCGGATATGATGTCGTAGTGGCCGATAATATGTCCAACTGCGACATGACCGGATTTGAAGGCGTAAAGAAAATCGTCGGCCGTGGCGACCTGCCATTCGAAAAAGTGGATTTCTGTGACGAGGAGGCGACATTCGCCCTCTTCAAGCAATACAAAATCGACGCGGTCATCCACTTCGCAGCCTTCAAGGCCGTCGGCGAATCGGTGGAGAAGCCGGTCATGTACTACAAGAACAATCTCTCCTCCTTCCTCAACGTCCTCGAGGCCGCTTCCGCATACGGATGCCACAATGTCCTCTTCTCCTCATCTGCGACCGTCTACGGAGAGCCGGATGCCGTGCCTGTCACCGAGGCGTCACCCCGCAAACCCGCGACATCTCCCTACGGCAATACCAAGCAGATGTGCGAAGATATTCTCAATGACACTGTCCGCGCCACAGCGGGCACCGAAGGTGAAATCAAAGGCATCCTCCTGAGATATTTCAATCCAATCGGCGCCCATCCTTCGGCCCTCATCGGCGAACTCCCCCGCGGCGTCCCCAACAACCTCGTCCCTTTCATCACCCAGACTGCAATAGGCAAACGCGAATGCCTCAGTATTTTCGGCAACGACTATCCCACTCCTGACGGTACCTGTCAACGAGACTACATCGACATCGTTGACCTCGCCCGTGCGCATGTATGCGCTGTGGCACGAATGCTCGACGGCAAGATGAAACAGGGCTGCGAAGTGTTCAATGTGGGCACCGGCCGTCCCGTGTCAGTGCTTGAGCTGGTCAATGCTTTTGAAAAGGTCAACGGCCTCAAGCTCAATTACAAGTTTGCACCCCGTCGTCCCGGCGACGTGACCGCTATATGGGCGGATCCCACTCTCGCCAATAAAGAACTCGGCTGGAAAGCGACTCGCACGGTGGCAGAGACCCTGGCATCGGCCTGGGCCTGGGAAAAACATCTTGCAGGGGAATAGTCCTAATCGTCAGATTCTTTTTCTCCGGAATTTTCGGAAGTTTCAGAAGTCTCCGCCTCTTTGGTACCGGAGGCTTCTTCTTTTTTGGCTTTCTGCTTCTCGTACATCTGGCGGTAGTGCTCGAGGGTGCGGGCGTCTTCTTCAGCCTGGCGCTCGAGTTTTTTCAGTTGTTTCAGCTTGCGGGCGCGCTCTTTCTGCAGTTTCTTTTCGGCTTTGAGAGCGGCCTTGGCGGCATCGATTGAGTCGGCTCGGGCCCAGCGCGCTTCACGCTCGGCCTTGCGGCGGAGGCGGGCTTGTTCGCGGGGAGAGAGGGAGGGGATTGTGTCGGTGGGGGTGACGGAGGGGGTGTCGTTTTCGGGATCCTCGACCTGGCGGTCAAGGATGACGTGAGTGCTGTCGGTCGGGGTTACGTGGGTGGTGTCGGAGGGAGTGTCGTTTTCGAGATCCTCGACCTGACGGTCAAGGATGACGTGAGTGCTGTCGGTCAGGGTTACGTGGGTGGTGTCGGAGGGAGTGACGTTTTCGAGATCCTCGACCTGACGGTCAAGGATGACGGAAGTGGTGTCGACAGCAGGTATTTTTGCGAGGGAGTCGCGTATGGCGATTTCGCGGTAGATGTTGTCCATGTAGCCGGGGAAGTAGGTGGCTGTATGGCGGTAGGCGGCTTTGGGACGGGCGTTGTAAAGTGTACGTTCAGGGGAGGGAAGGTCGAAAGGCGTGATATCGTCCTTGCTTTTGGGCTGGCGGTCGGGCTGCCAGTTGAAGCCCCGGAGTTTGCGCTCGGATTCGGGAAGCTGGACGAGGGGATAGCCGTCGTTCTTGGCAGCGTCGTAGTAGTATATGCGGTCGAGTTTGCCGTCATTGAAGGTGGCGTAGAGCATTTTGGCTTCCACCTTGTTGACTGTGGCGAGTGCGTCATTTTCCTCGAGGTAGAAGAGGGCGTTGACTCCGCCGAGGCCGTCGAAACGGGTCAGGGCGCTGGTGGTGTCAAAGTAGGCTATGAGCTCGGTGGCGCGTATCTGGTCGAAGTAGGCGTCGGCTTCCTGGGTGATGATGAAGGCGTTGGACTGGAGGTTTGCACGGCGGAGATGGCGGTCTTCTATTTTGATGAAGACCGAATCGGCGGAGTATTGGCGCACGTCTTCGTTCCAGATGACAGGGGATTTGTACATACGCACGAGGGAGTCGAGCTCGTTGAATACGAGGGAGTCGCAGGCCGCCTGCATGTCGTGGCGGTAGACGCGTACGCGGTTCTGGCCTGTGATGAAGCCGATTTTGGTGGTGTCGAGCGGGGTGATGAGGGTGTCGGTGGGGGTGACGGAGGTGATGCCAAGATAATGGACGTCTATGAGTACGTCACCGGAATA
>JAFZPY010000067.1 GCA_017552475.1 Bacteroidales bacterium
CTGTCGCTGCTGGCCTCCTGTGCGCAGGAATCCGTCCTGTCGCGCGAATACGACCCCGATCAGATTGCCTACAAGGCCTTCGCCAACAACGCCACCAAATCCGGCGCCGTTGACAACGAACACCTCGGCAACATAGGTGACCTCTACATCTCCGCCATCAAACTCAATGATGCGGGATATTACTTCTCCAACAACGTCATCTCCAGCAGCGACGTGAGCTCCTCGACCGCCAACTCCGGCAACACGCCCTACTATTGGCCCGCCTACAAGCTCGGCTTCTATGCCGCCAACCGCTCAATGACCGTCACCGAATCAAACGCAGCGAAACTCACCCCGAGCATCGACGACTTCACGGTCTCCCGCCGCGCTCTCAACGACCCCGATGAACTGATGGTCGCCCTCGAAGCGCAGCAGCGCGACGGCAACGGCACGCCCGTTCAGCTGGGCCTCCACCACGCCCTCTCCCGCCTTACCATCCAGGTGCAGAAGACTATTCCCGGCTATGACATCAGCGTCGCCGGCGTCCAGATCGGCGGGTTCAAGTCCGTGGGTACCTTCACCTTCCCCCAGTACAACACCACCAACGCTGCATCCGATGCAGCCTGGGAAGGATTGGTAAGCGCTAACTACGGCAATGCGAACAACCTCCACACCTGCTGGGGCAGTCTCAGCACCCCTCTGCAGTACGGCAGCCTCGACATTAGCAACGAGGCCCTCAGCGGCACCGCGATGACCTCCACCGCCCAGAACGTCATGGGCGGCGCCTACTTCTACGTCATCCCTCAGGGCGTCACCCTGACGACCGCCGCCTCCGGCAGCAGCCCCGACATCACCGACCACTGGATAGACCTTCTGGTCAACGTCAAGGCCTCCGCCAGCGGCGCCCAGATATACCCTTCCTCCTCTAATGAAGATGAATATGCCGTCGCGCGAGTCTACATCCCCGCCAGTCAGACCTTCGAGGCCGGCAAATCCTACACTATCACCCTGAACCTCAGCACTGGTCTCGGCGTCTCGATGTCGAACCTCTCGCTTTATAATGGTTCCTCTTCTGACCTTTCGTCATCGCTCGACTCCGAGAACTTCGTGAAAAACGTCTCCTCCGAGTTCCCTGACAACACCTTCATTCTCGGCACGGCCATGGACTACACCGCCTCCGCCTCCGAGTGGGCGCCGGCGTCTCTCTCGGTACTTGCAAATCGAATCAACCTCGTTGACATCATATCATCTTCTGCCACACTATGGGTTGGCAATACCACCACACTTGTAGCAAATGTAGAATATAGCACAGGAGACTGCACCCATGATGTCATATGGACATCCTCCGATGACGACGTGGCTACAGTCGATCCTTCTACCGGAGTTGTCACTGCAGTCGGTTATGGAACTGCCACCATCACTGCGACATCCGTTGATGACGAATCAAAAAGTGACAATCTTGATATCTACGTCAATGAAATCACGAGTATTGCCATGTCATCCACTGTGGCCGATCTCAAGTTGGCAAATACGAAAGATATCTCAGCCACGGCGACACTCAATGCCGGCGGTGAGACATATGGCACCCCGGAAAGCGTAAATATCACATGGTCGTCATCCAACGCACTCATAGCATCAATTTCAAGCACCACAAGCGCCAGCGGCTCCACCATAACAATCACCGGAGTTGACAAGGGAAGTGCGACCATTACAGCCTCCATAGCAGCCAACGCATATGGCTCAAATACGAATCTCTCCGGAACATGCTCTGTATCCGTCACCATGGTTCCCGACGGCGCTATTCCCGGCCTCTTCACCGTGGATGCCGACGGCACTCAGGTCTACTTCTCGAAAGGCAACCTCCGCTGCTACATCGACGCCTCCGGCATTCCCTCCACAGACCCTTCCAATCCAACCAACACCACCGGATGGACCTTCGCCGATAACCAATATGACTTCGTCGGAAACGTAGCCGCAAATAACTCCATCGGCAGCGCCGCCGGCTGGATCGACTATTTCGGCTGGTCAAGCACCTCAGGTACAAAAGAGTGGGGCATTAACACTTCCACCGCCCCCAACACTGAGTATTCCGGCGACTTCAAAGACTGGGGTCAAAACAGCATCTATAATGGCACGACCAATGATTCCCCGAATACATGGCGAACCCCAAGCGCCGATGAATATACATATCTCTTGAATACCCGCAGTTCCGTCACTGTAAACGGAGTCACCGATGCCCGCTTCACAAAATGTAAAGTCAATGGAATTCTTGGTGTTCTCATCTTCCCCGATTTATGGGAATCCGACAGCGAACCCTCAGCCTCTCTTCTCACAGCTACCGTCAATGCTGCCCACATCAATCGTGCCAACATCTCGTGGAATGGTGCCGCCGGCGTCAAAGACATATCTATAGCCGACTTTGCCCTCCTCGAAGCAGCCGGTTGTGTATTCCTACCTATTGATGGTCTTCGCTCAGGCACAACCGTCTATACTAACCAAACCACCGGCTACTACTGGACTTCCACGGTAGCTAGTACTAATGCTTGTGCCGCGTACTTTCAATTTGGCGGATTTGACTTGAGTCACTCTAATTATCGCAGGGATGGATTCTTTGTACGTCTTATTCAAGATAAATAGACTATCAGAAAATCCTGATTTATCAATTTAACCCCCCGAAAGTTCTATAATGACTTTCGGGGGGTTGTTGTTATCTCAGGCACTATTCTGCGGGCTCGAAGCCGAAGTACTGGCCTTTGCGGGAGGTGGGGATGCCGGTGCGCATCCATGCGGGTTCAGGAGCGCCCTGGAGGTAATGGTCGAAGAACTGCTGGAGACGACGGCTGAGGTCTTTGCGGTTGCGGCGTTCCATGAGGTTGTGTTCTTCTCCATTGTATTCAAGGAGCCATGCGGGTTTGCCGAGCCGGCGGAGGCCCATGAACATTTCAATGCCCTGGTACC
>JAFZPY010000068.1 GCA_017552475.1 Bacteroidales bacterium
CGACGCTCGTTTAAATTGAAAAAGTGTTACACTTTTTCCGGTACTTGCTTGTACTTCCTTTCAGTCTTTTCAATGAACTTTCGGTTAAAAAACCGCTCGTGTTCCGAACGGGATTGCAAAGGTAGTAACTTTTTCCGACCCGGCAAATTTTTTTGAGGTTTTTTTGAGGAAATTTTCACCCGTTTTCCGGGTCGGAAATGTAACCTGCTGATATATACTGCAATTCAGATTTTACTTTTTATTCATCTGAATTCGGGCCTTCAACTCCCATGTGCGGATGCGATCCTTATAGAGGTTGTTCGCATTCACCTTGTCGATATCAAGGGCTGCATCGGAGTTGTGATCCCAGCGGCGGCAGTTGTACATGATATCATATATACGGCCGATCTGGTACTCACGGCTGACACGGAGTCCGACAGCATAGTCCTCACCGTATTTGGTGGTCGGGAAGTTCAGGGTGCGAAGGAGCGGAGTATAGAACCCGCGCGGTGCACCGAGTCCGTTGATACGAAGGGCATTGTTGCGTCCGTTGTCGGGAGTCCACTCGCGGTGGTCGATCTTTCCCGGAGGCAGCGGCTGGAGATTGATGTCGGTGAGCTGGTATGCTCCCACCACCATTGCGCACTTCTGCTCATAGAAAGCATCGACGAACTTCTGGACGGTATTCTCGTCGCTGTAGAGGTCGTCAGAGTCAAGCTGTAGAGCAAACTTGCCGCACTTGGGATGATGAAGGGCGACGTTCCAGTTGCCTCCGATAGCGTGGTATGTCTTGTCCTGTGCTATATAAATAAGTTTAGGATCACCGACAAACTGCTTGATAATATCAACGGAGCCGTCATCGGAGTTGTCATCCACTACTATTACATTATAAGGGAATGTGGTCTTCTGCGAAAGGGCGGAACGGATGGCATCGCCGATGGTCTGGTGACGGTTCTTGCAGGGAATAACCACTGAAGCCTCGTACTCGAAGTTGCCGTCAGAGAAATGGACATCCTTGAACTTCGGCTCAAGATAACCGCCGATATCCTTCAGATGCTGTGTGACAGCTTTCTCCATCTCGATCTGGACAGCACGATTCTTGGGGTCCACATAGTCAAAGAGTTTCTCGCCGGACTTGCGGGTGTCGGTCTCCACCTCATAATAGAGGTATTCGTTGATGTGCTCAAGCTTGCCTTTCTGTGACACCTTGAGACGAAGGTCATAAAGACCCGCGAATTCATAGTCGACATCCATGCGGGCAACAGCCTCCTTGAGAGCGTCAGTCCTGTAGAGGAGTACTCCGCCGAAGTCAAAATCGTCACGCAGGGATCCCTCCTGATAGTCGATTACCGGAGCGAACGAACGCACTCCACCCGCCTCATTGAAATGATCGGCATATACCATGGCGGCTCCGCAATCCTCAGCGATGGAGAGCATACGCTCGAGGGCGAAGAGACCGAAACTCAACGATGTGAACTTGGTATAGATAAGAGTGTAGGGAGCTGTGGTCTTCTCCGCTATCCATTTAACAGCTGCAGTGCTTTTCACAGACTGTTTTACAGTGACGACATTGGCCACTTCTGCCTCTTTTGAGAGGGCTTCTACGGTCGCACGGACCTGAATTTCATCCTGAAAAGGAATAAAACAATCAATTCTTTTCATTTTTTGTATTTTGTGTCCAGCAAAGATAACACTTTTTTCAGTATCTTTACCCGATTAATATAAGACACGCCTATATGAAACGAAACTTTCTCCTCATCGCGTCTCTTGTCATCTCGCAGATGATAGCCGGAGCAGAAGAAAATCCTCTCTGGCTCCGCAAGAGCGCCATCTCTCCTGATGGTACCACAGTGGCTTTTGCATACAAAGGCGACATCTTCACCGTCAGCGCCGCAGGAGGCCAGGCTCTCCAGATCACATCTGACGCCAGCTACGACTCCGACCCTCAATGGACTGCCGACAGCCGTCAGATAGTCTTCACCTCATACCGTGAAGGCTCCAAAGACATCTATGTCACCTCGTCCCGCGGCGGCAAGCCCACCCGTATCACCCGTCTTCCCGGCAACGAGACCCTTCTTGCCGTTCTCCCCGACGGCAAGGTGCTCTTTTCCTGGTCCGACTCCGGCTTCATGACAGACGGGTTCGACGGCTTCCCCGGCACGCCATCACTCTACGAGACCGACCTCAACGGCAAAAAACCACTCCTCGTCACCTCCCTCCCCGTCATGTCACTCAGCGTCAACGCCGACGGTATCGTCCTCTATGAGGACTACAAAGGCTACGAAGATCCTCTGCGCAAACACCATACATCATCCGTCACCCGTGACATCTGGCGCTTTGATCCGGCAATCGCCAGGACAAAAGGCAATAACGGCAACGCCCTGATATCACCCAAAGGCACCTTCACCCGCCTGACCTCCTTCCAGGGTGAAGACCGCCAGCCCGTATTCGCTGCCGACGGACGCACGTTCTACTACCTCAGCGAACAGGACGGCGCCACCATCAATCTCTTCCGCAGCAGCCTCGACACTCCAGGCACGGCTGTAAAACTCACCAATGAGACCCGCAACCCCGTCCGTGGCATCAGCGTCTCCAAAGACGGCACCATTCTCTACTCCCTCGGAGGCGAGCTTTACACCATGCGCGAAGGTTCTCCCGCGCGCAAACTCAATATTACCATCTACCGCGACGAGAGGGAACGCGAACTGATCCGCACCTCCATAAGCGGCGCCCGTTCAGTCGCCATCTCACCTGACGGCGAAGAAATAGCCTTCATCTCCCGCGGCGACGTCTATGTGACCTCCGTCGAATACAACACCACCCGCCGCATCACCGACACCCCCACCCAGGAACGCAACGTAGACTTCTCCAAAGACGGCCGCAGCATTTTCTACTCCGCCGAACGCGGCGGCTGCTGGAGCATCTACAAGACCAGTCTCACCGACAAGGACGACAAACATTTCACCTACGCCACCGCCATGAAAGAGGAAATCGTCACCACCCCCGGCGAGACCTGCTTCCAGCCCAGCGTCTCCCCCGACGGCAAATGGGTAGCCTTCCTGCGCAACCGCACCGAACTTGTCATCCGCGACATCAAGTCAGGCAAGGAAAAGTCCCTCCACAAAGACATCAACTACTCCTACAGCGACGGAGACCAGGAATTTGAATGGTCACCCGACAGCCAATGGATCCTCACCACATGGCAGGCAAACGGCGGATGGAACAACTCCGACATCGCAGCCGTCAACATCGAGACCGGCCAGATCACCGACCTCACCGAAAGCGGCTACTCCGACGGCAACTTCAGATGGTCCCTCGGAGGCAGGGCCATGACATGGCAGTCCGACAAAAACGGCTACCGCAGCCACGGCAGCTGGGGCGCGGAGACTGACATATATATAATGTTCTTCGACAACAAGGCATGGTCCGAATTCGCCCGCACCAAGGAAGAAAAGGAATTTGCCAAGAATCTGCTGACACGCAAGGAGCAGAAAGCCGCCGACAAGCAGGAAAAGAAAGACAGCCTCGACAAGGCCAAGGACAAAGTCGAAAAGCTCGACCTTCTCTTTGAGGGCCGCGAGGACCGCGTACGCAAACTCACACGCTTCTCCGGACGCCTCGGCGACTTCTATCTCACCGACAACGGCGAGACGCTCTACTTTGTCCAGCGCCTCGAGAGTTCTTCCGACCTCTGCCGTCTCGACATAGCCGAAGGCAACGTCAGCGTCGTCAACAAAGGCGTTTCCGGCAGACTCATTCCCTCCAGGGACGGCAACTACATCTTCATTCTCTCCAATGGCGGCATATCCCGCATCCCTACATCCGGCGGTACTCCCAAGCAAATCTCCTTCTCAGGCGAATTTGACTACAGGCCTGCAGCCGAGCGCGAATACATGTTCGAGCATGTATGGAAACAGGTCAAGGAGAAATTCTACATGACCGACCTCCACGGCACCGACTGGGACTACTACCACGACTTCTACCGTCAGTTCCTCCCCCACATTGACAACAACTTCGACTTCGCCGACATGCTCTCCGAAATGCTCGGCGAACTCAACGGTTCCCACACCGGAGCCCGTTACCGCTACCAGAACACCGTCAGCCTCGGTCACCTCGGAGTGATCTGGGACAACTCCTACACCGGCGACGGCGCCCGTATCCGCGAGGTCCTTCCCGGCGGCGTACTCTCAGTTGCAGACCCTGAAATCAAAGCCGGCGACATCCTCACGGCCGTTGAAGGTAAAGAAATCAAGGCAGGCGACGACTGGCTCAGCCTCCTCACGGACAAAGCCGGCAAACGCATAATCGTCACTGTCAGGAAAGGCGGCAAATCAGAAGACCTCGCCGTAGTCCCCACATACTCTGACGGCGGCCTACTCTACAAGAGATGGGTGCGCCAGCGTGAAGATATGGTAGCCAAACTTTCAGGAGGCCGCGTAGGTTACGTCCATATCGAAGGAATGGACTCCGACAGTTTCCGTGAAATGTATTCCAAAGCACTCGGCAAATACCGCAACTGCGAAGCCCTCATCGTCGACACCCGTCACAATGGCGGCGGCTGGCTTCACAATGACGTCGTGAATTTCCTCGGCGGCAAGCTCTACTACCAATACATCCCAAGAGGACAATACATCGGTGACGAACCCTGGGCACAATGGCACAAGCCATCCTGCATGCTTATCGGAGAGGACAACTACTCAGATGCGTCAGGTACACCTTATGCATACAGGCAGCTCGGAATCGGCAAGCTCATCGGTGCTCCCGTGCCGGGTACAATGACCGCCGTATGGTGGGAATACCTCATAGACAGCAGCCTCGTCTTCGGTATCCCCGAGGTCGGCAACTGGCAGGTAGCTGACCAGAAATTTACTGAAAACAACCAGATCGAACCCGATATCCCCGTCTACAACGATCCTGTATCCATGCTCACAGGCCGCGACCTCCAGCTGGAAGCCGCAGTCGCTGAAATGCTCAAGACTGTCGACAATAAATAACACTCCTTATTATGGATAAGAAAGTCGTAATCATTCCTACATACAACGAAAAGGAAAACATCGAAGCAATCATACGCAGCGTATTCGCCCTCGAAGGAGAATACCACGTCCTCGTCATTGACGACGGCTCCCCCGACGGCACAGCCGGTATCGTAAAGGCCATGCAGGACGAGTTCACTGAGAGGCTTCACATCATAGAGCGTTCAGGCAAACTCGGACTGGGCACTGCATACCTCACGGGCTTCAAATGGGCCCTTGACAAAGGTTACGACTATGTCTTCGAGATGGATGCCGACTTTTCACACAACCCGGAGGACCTGCCCAGACTCTATGAGGCATGCTCCCTTGGCGGCGGCGACCTCGCCATCGGCTCACGCTATTGCAACGGAGTGAGCGTGGTGAACTGGCCTATCGGCCGCATTGTAATGTCCTACTTCGCATCCGTATATGTTCGCGGAGTCCTGGGCATGAAGGTCTACGATACCACGGCGGGATTCAAATGCTATTCACGCAAGGTTCTTGAAGCTATCGACCTCGACGCGGTGGAGATGAAGGGATACGGTTTCCAGATAGAGATGAAATACACCGCATACAGGCTTGGTTTCCAGATCAGGGAGGTACCGATCATCTTCATCAACCGCCGTCTCGGCACGTCAAAGATGAGCGGCGGCATATTCGGTGAAGCCTTTTGGGGAGTAATCAAGCTCAGGTTCCGTAAACTCCACAGGAGGACAGCATGACGAAGATTCTTCACAACGCGGTCATTACAACTGGAGAGAGCTCTCGTCCGGGAGCTCTCTCCATAAAAAACGGCGTCATCGAGACCATTATATATAAAGACGACGAAGGCTACGACGCTTTCATCGCTTCATGCGATGACAAAGAGGACCTTGGCGGCAGGACGCTTCTCGCAGGAGGCATCGATGCGCACGTCCATTTCCGCGAGCCGGGCATGACCCACAAGGCCACATTCGCCTCCGAGTCAGCCGCCGCTCTCAGAGGCGGTGTCACTTCCGTCATCGACATGCCCAATACCAATCCGCCTACAACGACCGGGGAGCATCTCAATGACAAGCTACGGATGGCCGGAACTTCATCGCAGGTAAACTACGGCTTCCATATCGGAGCTACAAATTCCAACCTCCCTGAAATCCAGCGCCTGATCAAAGAGCGCCCACAGGATTTCGGAGCCATAAAAGTGTTCATGGGCTCGTCCACCGGAGATATGCTGGTGGATGACGGCGGCACTTTGTCACAGCTTTTCCGCATCACTGACAAGCCGGTATTTATCCACAGCGAAGACGAATCCATCATACGTTCCAATCTCGCTGCGGCAAAAGCCGAATACGGTGACGACATTCCTATACGTCTCCATGAGGATATCCGTAGCCGCACTGCCTGTATCAAAAGCACCATCAAAGCCCTGGAAATGGCGATGAGATACGGCACCCGTCTTCATATACTGCATGTTACGACCAAAGAAGAGGTCGAAATGATACGCACCGCCAAGGGATACAACCCTTATATCACTGCCGAGACATCAGCCAATTATCTATGGTTTTCAGACGAAGACTACGACCGTCTCGGTACGAGAATCAAGTGCAACCCTGCCGTCAAGACAGCAGCCGACCGCGAGGCACTGCGGTCGGCGCTCAAAGACGGCATAATCGACACGATAGGCTCAGACCATGCTCCGCACCTGATTGAAGAAAAGGAGCGCCCGTACACGAGCGCACCGTCAGGCGTGCCGTCAATCGGCGAAAGCCTGCCGGCACTGCTGACCATTGCGAAGCAATGTGACATTCCGCTGACAAGAATCGCGTCCGTTTTTTCCGAAAGAATCGCCTCGATACTCGGCATCGAGGACAGGGGCGTCATCGCACCGGGGTATGCGGCTGACTTCACGGTAGTGAACCCCGACGCTTCAGCGACGGTCGGAAAGCCACATTATCTGTGCGGATGGTCGCCCTATGAAGGCGAAACCCTGACAGGAATTGTAGAAGGAGTATATCTCGGAGGAGAAAAGGTTATCGGACCCTCTGGCCGAGCTGTGTCATCACGACCCCGGTCATCGCAATTGCGATTCCGGCCCACTGGTTCCAGCACAGAATCTCAGTCCCGAGAATAAAACCGACGAGGGCTGTGACGACAGGAATCATCGCCTGGAACACGCTGGAGCGGCCTACACCGAGATACTTGATGGAAGTCACCCAAAGTGAGAATGCCGCTGCCGAGCAGAGCACGGCGAGGCAGAATATCGGCCGCCATACATCCCAGCTGAGATAGAGCGCAGGCTCATATTCACGGAGTCCCCTCGCGAGGAAAAGCGGGAAAAGATAGGCTGCACCTATAAGGAACTGCCACATCACAATCACAAGAGGCTGATAATCATTGGAAAGCGATTTGGTGAAGGACGCATGTCCCACTTCGGCGAACACGGCCACTATCAGCAGGATAAGTCCCCATACGAAGTGCTCTCCTATCGAATCCGCGCAGACAGTCACGAGCACGAGGCCCGCAAGGCAGACTGCAATACCGATGAAGTTGACCAGGCGCATCTTTTCCTTGAATAAGACGATACCCGCGCTCACGGCGACGATCGGTGTGCTCGCGATGACGAGAGCACTATATGTAGCAGACTCTGTGAGATCGATGCCGTAGGTCTCGCATATGAAGTAGATCAACGGTTCGCAGAACGATAGCAGGAGAAAACGCGTAAGGTCTTTTCTGCGGATACGTATCCTCCTGCGTGTCAGCAGGTTGAATAAGAGCAGGATGAGACCGGCACAAAGTACCCTTACAAATACGAAGTATTCCACGGCGACGCCAAGCTGGATAAGGCGGTCGCTCCAGATGTAGCTGAGGCCCCACAGGATGATGGCAACTATGGAGATTACGTATATCTTTATAGGGCAAGATTGTTTCATAGGGTGGCAAATTTACACAATCTGCTTATAATTTCAAAGATTTTCGCCAAATTTCGTTACATTCCCTTAGGTTTAACCACAAGAGCAAGGGATATTCTGCGGCGGTCCATGTCGACTGCAAGGACGCGGACTGTGATCTGCTGATGGAGTTTCAGCACCTTTGAAGGGTCAGCGACTCCGCGCACGCCCATCTGCGACACATGGATGAGGCCGTTCTCATGAAGGCCGATGTCGACGAACGCTCCGAAATTGGTGATGTTGGTGACGATGCCGGGCAGTTCCATGCCGGGACGCAGATCGTCGATCTCGCGTATGTCTTCCGAAAAGGAGAATTCCCTGGCGGACTCACGGGGGTCGAGTCCGGGCTTTACCAGTTCTTCAAGTATGTCGCGAATGGTCGGGAGACCGAAGTCGCCTTCGACATAGTCTTCAGCCTTGATTTTTTCGCAAAGTCCGGCATTGCCGACAAGTTCCTTAGTGGAGACTCCGAGATCGGATGCCATGCGGTCGACTATATGGTAGCATTCCGGGTGGACAGCTGAGTTGTCAAGCGGATTGTCCGCATCGTGTATGCGGAGGAAACCCGCGCATTGCTCGTATGCCTTGGCTCCCAGGCGGGGCACGTCAAGGAGCTGGCGACGGGATGTGTAGCCGCCTATCTCGCTACGATGGGTTATGATGTTGCCGGCAAGCGATGGGCCTATGCCGGAGACATATTGGAGCAGATAAGGGCTGGCAGTATTGAGATTGACGCCCACGCTGTTGACACAGATTACGACGGTGTTGTCAAGTTTTTCTTTGAGGAGGGACTGGTCCACATCGTGCTGGTATTGGCCTACGCCGAGAGACTTGGGATCGATTTTGACGAGTTCGGCGAGAGGGTCCATGAGACGGCGGCCGATGGATACCGCCCCACGCACGGTGACATCGTGGTCCGGGAATTCCTTTCGGGCCACTTCGGACGCAGAGTAGATGGATGCGCCGTCTTCGCTGACCGTGAAGACACGCACACCGTCGGGGAGGTAGCATTTACGTATAAAGTCCTCTGTCTCACGGGAAGCGGTGCCGTTGCCGATAGCGATGACTTCGATGTCGTAGCGCTCGATCATGTCGGAAACGGCATTGATGGATTCTATCTTTTTGGCTGCGGGAGGATGAGGAAAGATGGTCTCGTAGTGGAGGAGAGCTCCCTGGGAGTCGAGGCATACGACTTTGCAGCCGGTGCGGAAGCCAGGGTCGATGGCCATGATGCGCTTCTGGCCGACAGGGGGCGCCAGAAGGAGCTGGCGCAGGTTTTCTCCGAAGACCTTGACCGATTCGATGTCGGCTTTTTCCTTGGCTTCGCGGAGGACTTCACCGCTGATGGAGGGGTCGAGGAGGCGTTTCAACGAGTCTTCCACAGCCTCGCGGATGTAGGGTGCAAGCTGCTTGGAGGGATAGCCGTGTTCCTGGCAGAAGTCGTAGTATATTTTGTTGGAGCATTTCTCCGGATCTGCGTCTATGCGGACGGAGAGAAATCCTTCGTTCTGGGCCCTTAGGATGGCGAGGAGGTTGTGTGAAGGGATGCGGTCGAGGGGCATCGTGAAGTCGAAGTAGGTGCGGTATTTGGCAGCTTCAGGGGTGTCAGACGCGGCTTTGGTGGCTTTGGAGACTATGCGGCGGTGACGGTAGATCTGGCGGAGGTTTTCGCGGATGGATGCAGTGTCGCTTATGCGTTCGGCGATGATGTCGCGTGCTCCGGAGAGGGCGTCGTCAGCGGTGGGAACGTTGTCGTTGATGTATCTGGAGGCTTCGGCTTCCGGGTTGTGGAGTGTGGTGTCCCACATTTTGTCAGCGAGCGGTTCGAGGCCGTTGGCAATGGCTGTGGTGGCTCTGGTCTTGCGTTTAGGACGATACGGGAGGTAGAGATCTTCGAGTTCCGAGGCACTCACGCAGGTATCAATCTGGTCACGCAATTCAGGAGTAAGTTTACCCAGCTCCTCAATGGTGGCGAGGATGGAGGTTTTGCGTTTGTCCATTTCTTCGAAGACATCGGTCCAGTGCTTGATTTCAGAGACTTCAACGTCGTCGAGACCGCCGGTGCGTTCCTTGCGATAGCGGCTGATGAACGGGATAGTGCAGCCTTCGGCGAAGAGGGCCGCGCAGTTTTCCACCTGCCAGACTTTGACTTGCAGGTGTTCGGCTATGAAGTTGACGTATATTGGTTTCATGTGTGTGGCTTTGGTGCATGTATCAGTCTTGTGAGACAGTTTTGAGCTGTTCACGGTATGCGTTGAATATTTTGGAGCGTGAGACGAAGCCCACGTAGATGCGGTCGCTGGTGATGACGGGCAGGTTCCATGCTCCCGTCTTTTCGAATTTATGCATGACGCTCTCCATGCTTTCGTCTTCAAGGACGTATTCGGGGGCGGAGCGCACATAGTTGTAGACATGGGCGGTGTGGTATATTTCAGTGCGGAACATATCCCGCCTGATGTCTTCGAGCGAGACGTAGCCCTGGAAGCGCCTACGCGAGTCCACTACGGGGAAGATGTTGCGCTTGGAGGTGGACACGCACTGCACCAGGTCCTCGAGGGAGGCGTCGATCCGTATTTCAGAGAAGTCCTGTTCCACGAGGGAGGATGTCTTGAGGAGTGTCAGGACCGCCTGGTCCGAGTCGTGTGTGAGCAGTTCGCCGGTGTTGGCGATTCGTTTGGTGTAGATTGAGTATTTCTCAAAATAGCGGATAATGGCGTAGGAGATGGTGGCCGTGATGATCAGGGGGATGAGGAGTTCATAGCCGCCGGAGATTTCCGCTATGAGGAATATGGCCGTCATGGGAGCCTGCATCACGCCGGCCATAGTGCCGGCCATACCGACGAGCACGAAGTTGGAGACAGGGACCCGGCCGGGGGCTATGATGTTGATCGTGAGCGCCATGACAAAGCCGGAGAGGGCGCCCACAAAAAGCGTCGGACCGAAGGTACCGCCGACTCCGCCACCGGCATTGGTAAATGTCATTGCAAAGACTTTAAGCACCAGGACCAGGGCGAAGAAGGCAACTACGCCCCACGGCGAATGAAGCAGCGGTGCGAGTGAGGTCTGTCCTTCGTAGCTTACGGCGAGACCGTTGAGAAGAGGGAAGAGCGAATCATAGCCTTCTCCATAGAGCGGAGGGAAAAGGTATATGAGAAGTCCCAGCAAAGCGGCGCATGTAAACCATTTCAGGTAGGGATTTTTGAATTTGCCTATCCTGTCCTCCATATGGAGGGTCATGCGGAGGAAGTATAGCGACACGAAGCCGCAGAAAAGGCCCAGGATTATATAGAATGGAACATTGCCCAGGGCAAAAGACTGGAGTGTGCACTCAAACTGGGTCTTCTGGCCGAGGCAGATGTATGATACTATCGTTGCCGATACCGTGGACAGCAGAAGCGGGAGGATAGAAGTCATGGAGATATTGAAAAGAAGTATCTCCAGAGTGAACAGGATGCCTGCGAGGGGGGCATTGAATATACCTGCAACCGCGCCGGCTGCACCACATCCGAGAAGGATGGTCATGCTACGGTACGACAGGCCCATATAGCGGGCCAGGTTGGAACCGATGGCGGCACCGGTGTACACGATAGGGGCCTCGGCGCCGACGCTGCCGCCGAAACCGATAGTGAGTGCCGATGTGACCATGGAGGACCACATGTTGTGCTTCGCAATCTTGGATTCGTTCTTGGACACCGCGACAAGGACCTTGGTCACGCCGTGACCTATGTTGTCGCGTATAAGGTATCTCACCAGCAGCATCGCCAGCAGCATACCGATACCGGGAAGTACGATGTACAGGAGATTGAACGCCGAGCCCTGAGGAATCCATGATGTGAGGACATGACGGATGAAATGGATGGCCGATTTCAGTGTGACCGCAGCCAGACCGCAGCAGATGCCCACGACAAGCGACAGGACCATCAGGATGTCCCTTTCCGGGATGGTCCTCACGGAGTCGCGGAGCGGCCCCCATACATATTTGACAAAACGGTTCCTGGGCATAAAGCGGTTATCCTTGCAAAATTAGCTTCCGTTTCGCTCAATTCCAAAAAAAAGACGGTGGCCCAAAATACTTTCGGACCACCGCAGGTATATGTGTATGATTTTATTCGTCGTTGCCGTCGCCACCGTCGGAGTACTGGGAGATGTTGTCGTCAGGAAGGGCCTCTCCGGATGAGTCGGAAGCATCTGCGCTTCCTCCTGCTACAGCCTCGTTCTCTGCATCTTCCTCGCCGTCAAGCCAGCGCTCGATATCGTCGATATCGTCGGTCTTGACATTGATTTTCACAAGATATATGTCATCAGCAATCTCGATGGTCACAGCATAGAACTGCGTACCGTCGGGCTTGGGATATTTCACAAGGTCGGGAAGATAGTCGCTGAAACCCTTGGGATACTTTTCAAGGAAAGCCGCTTTCACTTCTTCAGACATCTTTTCGTAACTTACTACGTGACGTTTCTTATGATCTTCTGCCATATAATTCAAGATTGATTTAGGTTGTTCTTTACGCTGCAAATATAAACCATAAAATAATATCTGCAAACGCAAAAAGGACTTTCACGCCATTTTTTTTTGACAGACCTGACCAAAATAGTAATTTTGCAGTGCCATGGACAACAATTACATGATACCCACATCGGCCCGGGAAGTGGAAAAACTGGGCTGGGACTATATAGACGTCATCATTTTCAGCGGTGACGCCTTTGTCGACCATCCGTCATTCGGAACGGCCGTCATTGCCCGCTGGCTTCAGCGGTGGGGCTATCGCGTCGCAGTCGTCCCGCAGCCGAACTGGCGTGACGACCTCCGCGATTTCCGCAAGCTCGGCGCTCCGAGGCTCTACTTCGGCGTCAACGGCGGTGCCATGGACTCCATGGTCAACCACTACACTGCCTCCAAACGCCTTCGCCACGACGACGCCTACACCCCCGACGGCAAGGCAGGGGCCCGTCCCGACTACGCCGTCACCGTCTACACGCGCATACTCAAGCAACTCTACCCGGACATCCCTGTCATCATCGGAGGCATCGAAGCATCACTCCGCCGTCTCACCCACTACGACTACTGGCAGGAGCGTCTCATGCCATCCATTCTAGTTACCTCCGGGGCTGACTACCTGTGCTACGGCATGGGCGAAAGGCCGATGCTTGAACTGACTAAAGCCATCGAATCAGGGCGCAACCCCCGCCAGATGCAATCCATCCTCCAGATCGGCATCTACGCCAAGGGCACGCCCAAAGTCAAAAACGCCCTCACTCTCCATTCATTCGAAGAATGCGTCGCCGACAAACGCGCCTTTGCCGAGAACTTCCACCTCATCGAGACGCATGCCAACATGATGCACCCCGACACCATCATCGAGCAGTGCCAGGGCGGCTACGTCCGGATCAATCCGCCATATCCCCCGGCCACCACCGAAGAAATGGACTCCTTCTGGGACCTGCCGTTCACCAAACTCCCCCACCCCCGTTATAACGGCAAACGCATCCCCGCCTACGACATGATCCGCTTCTCCATCAACACCCACCGCGGATGCTTCGGAGGCTGCAACTTCTGCACAATCGCCGCCCATCAGGGCAAATTCATCCAATCCCGCAGCGAAGCCTCCATCCTCAAAGAGGTTCAGGCACTTAACAATATTCCCGGCTTCGCCGGCAACATCTCCGACGTAGGCGCCCCCACCGCCAACATGTACGGCATGCATGGCAAGGACGAATCAATCTGCGACAAATGCAAGCGTCGCTCCTGCCTCTTCCCCACACCCTGCCCGAATCTCAACCGAAGCCACGCCCGTCTGTTGAAACTATACCACCGCATCGACTCGGTCAAAGGCATACGCCACTCCTACATCGGCAGCGGCATCAGATACGACCTGTTCCTGAATGAAAACGGCTACGTCGACGACACCTCCAGGCCCTATCTCAAAGAACTCATCCTCGACCACACCTCAGGCCGTCTTAAAGTAGCTCCAGAGCACACAGAAGACCATGTTCTTCAGAAAATGGCAAAGCCCTCATTCAAACTCTTCGAGCGCCTGCGTACAGAATTTGACAAAGTCAACCGCGAAGCCGGCACCCACGTCGGCCTCGTCCCCTACTTCATCTCCAGCCACCCCGGCTGCACCCTGAAGGACATGGAACGCCTGGCCTCCAACCCGGCCCTTAAGGGCATCTGGATGGATCAGGTTCAGGACTTCACCCCTACCCCCATGACCACCTCTTCCGTCATGTTCTACTCAGGCATTGACCCTCGCGACATGACTCCCGTCTTCACCGAACACGACCCCGACAAAAAGAAAGCCCAGAAGAGTTTCTTCTTCGCCGGCAAGAAAAGAAAATAGCAGGCTGATGATTCAGTCTGCTATTTTCTTGATTCTCAAACCAGCTTCTTACATACGCTCCGGGAGGGAGATACCGAGAATGCCCATGGCTTTCACGAGGACTGATGCAAGAGTTGCAATCAGGGTCAGGCGGAAGCGAAGGAGAGATTCATCGGTCTCGCGGAGGATGGGGGTATCATGGTAATATTGGTTGAATTCCTTGGCCAGGTCGTATGCGTAGTTGGCAATGACGGCGGGAGAGAGGGCTGCACCGGCTTCTGCAACCTTGGCGGGGAAGGTGTTGAGAAGTTTGATCAGACGCACCTCTTTTGCCGAAGGTTCTACGGAAGGAGAGATCTCACCATATTTCACGCCCTGCTCGTCAGCTTTCCTGAGTATGGAGCGGATGCGGGCGTGAGTGTACTGGATGAAGGGTCCGGTATTGCCGTTGAAGTCAATGGATTCTTTGGGGTTGAAGAGCATTGTCTTCTTGGGGTCCACCTTGATAATGAAGTATTTGAGGGCACCGAGACCAATCATGTGATAGAGGCTTTCTTTCTCCTCGTCGGACATGTCGGCGAGTTTGCCGCTTTCTTCGGATGTAGCCTTGGCCTCCTGATACATCTTCTCAATAAGGTCGTCAGCGTCGACCACTGTGCCTTCGCGGGATTTCATCTTGCCTTCGGGAAGCTCTACCATACCATAGGAGAGATGATATATCTGGTCAGACCAGCCGAAACCGAGCTTTTTGAGGATCAGCTTGAGCACCTGGAAGTGATAATCCTGCTCATTGCCGACAACATAGACGTGTGAGTCGAGGCTGTACTGTGCGAAGCGGCGTTCTGCTGTGCCAAGGTCCTGGGTGATGTACACAGAGGTACCGTCGCCACGGAGGACGAGCTTGCGGTCAAGGCCGTCGCCGGTGAGGTCGCACCATACCGAGCCGTCAGGGTCGGTAGTGAATACGCCCATGTCAAGGCCTTTCTGTACCAGCTCCTTACCGAGGAGATATGTATCGGACTCATGGTCAACTTTGTCGAATGAAATGCCGAGAGCATTGTAGGTCTCGTCGAAGCCTTTGAACACCCAGCCGTTCATCATGGTCCACAGGTCGCGGACGGACTTGTCGCCCTGCTCCCATTTAACGAGCATCTCATGGGCTTCCTTGAGTGAGGGCGCTTCTTTTTTGGCATCGTCCTCGCTCATTCCTGAAGCCATCAGCTCCTTGACTTCGGCTTTGTAGATCTTGTCAAAAGCGACATACATGTCGCCCACGAGATGGTCGCCTTTGATGCCGGTGCTTTCCGGGGTACGGCCTTCACCTACTTTCTGCCATGCGAGCATGGACTTGCAGATGTGGACCCCCCTGTCATTGACAAGGGTTGCTTTGATGACATTGTTGCCGCAGGCCTTGAGGAGACGTGAGACGGAGTCTCCGAGGAGGTTGTTGCGGATATGACCGAGATGGAGGGGCTTGTTGGTATTGGGGGATGAGAACTCGACCATGATGTTGCGTCCCGTGGAGGGAAGCTGGCCGAATTCGGTGTCAGCGGCGATACCGGCGAAAAGATTGTTCCAGTAGACGGAGGAGAAGAGGACATTGAGGAAGCCTTTGACTACATTGTAGTCGGAGATTTCGGCCACATTGTCCTTGAGCCAGGCGCCTATTGCAGCACCGGTATTGTCAGGAGATGAATGTGATATGCGCAGGAGGGGGAAAACGACGAGAGTGTAGTCGCCTTCAAACTCCTTGCGGGTGACCTGTACCTGGAGGGACGCAGCCTCGACGTCAGCACCGTAGATGGCCTTTATGGCTTCTGAAGCCTTAGAGGCGAGGAAAAGTTCAGGTGTCATGGGCTGTTATCCGAGGTATCCTTTGAGTAATTTGCTTCTTGAAGGGCTCTTGAGACGGCGGATAGCCTTCTCCTTGATCTGACGCACGCGCTCACGTGTGAGGCCGAAGCGTTCGCCGATCTCTTCTAAAGTCATCTCCTGGCAGCCGATGCCGAAGAATGACTTGATGATCTCACGCTCACGGTCGGTGAGTGTGGAAAGGGCGCGCTCGATTTCAGTGTTAAGCGATTCGTTGACGAGACCGCGGTCAGCGCTCGGGCTGTCGTCGTTGGGCAGCACGTCGAGGAGGCTGTTGTCTTCGCCCTCAACGAAAGGAGCGTCCACGGAGACGTGACGGCCGGATACACGGAGAGTGTCGGAGATTTTGTCCTTGGGGACGTCAATCATCTCTGAAAGCTCTTCTGTGGAAGGCTGGCGCTCGTTTTCCTGCTCGAATTTGGAGAGAGCCTTGTTGATTTTATTCAGGGAGCCGACCTGGTTGAGAGGCAGACGCACGATACGGCTCTGCTCTGCAAGTGCCTGGAGGATGGACTGGCGGATCCACCATACGGCGTATGATATGAATTTGAAGCCTCGGGTCTCATCGAATTTCTCGGCCGCCTTGATAAGGCCGAGGTTGCCTTCGTTGATAAGGTCAGGAAGGCTGAGGCCCTGGTTCTGATACTGCTTGGCTACGGATACGACGAAGCGGAGATTGGCGCGTGTGAGTTTTTCAAGAGCTCTCTGGTCTCCTTTGCGAATACGCTGGGCGAGTTCCACTTCCTCTTCGGGCGATACCAACTCTTCCCTGCCGATTTCCTGGAGATACTTGTCCAGTGATGCGCTCTCACGGTTGGTAATCGATTTAGTAATTTTAAGTTGTCTCATGTGTATGTTTAAAAAATATACGTCCGGTTTCGCGCTCGAAACCGGACGTATAATAAATCCCGGCTCAGAGCCTATTCGTCTTTGCCGAAACCGAAGTAAGCCTTGCGGCCGCTTGCCTTTACTCCCTGGATGAAGATGGAGCGGCGGGCTTTCTTCGCTATGGCGATGACGTCTTCAGGTTTCGATACAGGCTCGTCGTTGACAAACTGGATGACAAATCCTTCTGATGCGCCCGCATCAAGGACTTTGCCGGGGCCTACAGAGACAATCTCCACACCGGATTTGATACCGAGTTTTGAGAGGGTCTCAGCCGAAGCCGTCCTGAGTTTGGAACCGTAGAAGGAGACTGCTCCGTCAGCGTCTTTGGTGCCAGTGTCAGATACAGTACCTTGGAATACAACATTGACAGTCTGTTCCTTGCCGTCTCTGACAAAGGTAACCGTGGTCTTGTCTCCAGGGTGATAGCTTGCGACTTTTTCCTGTACGGAAGCGCCGTCCGTAACCTTGGTCCCGCCGATGGCGACGATGACATCGCCCTTCTTGAGACCGGCCTTGTCGGCGGCTCCTCCTTTAGAAACCTCGTTAATATATACGCCATTCATCGAAGAAAGTTTCAATTCCTTGGCAATTTCGTCTGAAATAGGCTGCATTACAATACCGAGAAGAGCCCTGCGCACCACTCCGCCCTCTATCAGGTCACCCACAACTTTCTTAACGATATTGACGGGGACAGCGAAAGAATAGCCGGAATAAGAACCAGTCTGGGAAATGATGGCGGTGTTGATGCCGACGAGTTCTCCCTCCTTGTTGACAAGAGCGCCTCCGGAGTTGCCGGGGTTGACAGCAGCGTCGGTCTGGATGAATGATTCAATCTTATAGCTGTTCTGTGCATCTTCACGGCTGCCATATGCCGCCATGGAGCGGCCTTTGGCGCTGACGATACCGGCGGTAATGGTAGAGCGCAGATTCAGGGGCGAACCGATGGCGAGCACCCATTCGCCGAGACGGAGATTGTCAGAATCACCGAAGGGGATGGTAGGCAGTCCCTCTGCATCAATCTTCACCACGGCCACATCGGTATCCGGGTCAGAGCCCACTACGGTGGCATCGTATGACTTGTTGTTATTGAGGACGATCTTGACCTTGGAGGCTCCGTTGACAACGTGGTTGTTGGTGACGATATATCCGTCGGGACGGATGATTACGCCGGAACCGCTGCCCTTCTGTTCGCGGGACTGAGGCTGGGAATACTGGTCTCCGAAGAAGAAACGGAAGAACGGGTCCATCTGGTACTGGTTCTGGGTGACGACGGTCACTTCGACATATACCACGGCATCGACTGCCGATTCGGCCGCATACGTAAAATCGGGGTACTCGCTCTGTGACAGATTGACAGTCCTGTACTGCACCGCGTCACCGTCATTGAAGGCCGCGCCGCGGGATGAGCCACCCTGTACATTAGTCTTTACCACTACTCCATAAGCGGTGATTGCGCTCAGGAGGACACAGAGTAAAACAGTAATAAAACCTTTTTTCATAGTATGATGATTTAACAATTTTCCATCCGGACAAAAAATCAAATAATATGCCAGATAATCCGCAAAGATTTCTTATATTTGTGAGCTTAAAGAAAAACACGAAATATGAATTTCAACATTTCCAGCACATCCCTTCTCAAAGGACTCATGGACGTCTCCAAGGCGATCCCTTCAAAATCCGCGCTCCCCATCCTCGAGAACTTTCTCTTCGTACTCAAGGGCGGCAAGCTCACTGTGACCGCATCTGACGGCGACCTTACTCTCCGTACCGGCATTGAAGTGGAAAGTTCCGACGAAGAAGGAAGCATCGCTGTACCTGCACGCCATATCATGGACCTCCTCAAGGAACTCCCCGACCAGCCCATCCGCATACGCACCACGGGCGACAGCTCCTGTGAGCTGAGCTGGACGAGCGGCAACTCCGCCCTTCCCTACTTCCCGGCCGAGGACTACCCCGAGATCAAGACTGCATCCGACGACGCGCAGAAGATAGTCTTCCCCGCCCAGAGCCTCGCTGCAGGCATCTCCGGGACAGTATATGCCACCGCCGATGACGAGATCCGTCCCGCCATGAACGGTATTTTCTTCGACATTGACACCGATTCCACCACCCTCGTAGCATCCGACTCTCACAAGCTCATATGCTACACCACGGGAGACGTGACGGCATCCGAGAAAGCGTCATTCATCCTTCCCAAAAAACCGGCGGCAGTGCTCCGCTCCATCATCGGCAAAGATGAAGAAAACGTCAATGTCACATTCGACACCAACACCGTTGTCTTCGACTTCTCCGACACCACCATGGTATGCCGCCTCACAGTGGGCAAATACCCCAAATATCGCGACGTCATTCCCCAGAACAACGCCAACATCCTCAAGATTGACCGCACCCTTCTCCTCAATACAGTGCGTCGCGTAGCCGTCAGTGCGAACAAAGCGTCCAACCACATCAAGTTCGACCTCAAGGAAGGTCAGCTTGAAGTATCGGCCCAGGACCTCAGTTTCGCCCTTGCAGCATACGAGAAGATCAACTGCGACTACAGCGGTGATGAGCTCACCATCGGCTTCAAGTCCACATTCCTCAGCGAAATACTCTCCAATATGAGCTGCCAGAGTCTCGTCATGAGATTCGGGGACTCCCGCCGCGCAGTACTTATCCTTCCCTCCGAAGAAGAGATGGAAAGCGAGAAAATCTGCGGTATCATCATGCCAATAATGATTTCATAAACAATATGGAACTGAACCTTCAAAAGCCCTTGCTCTTCTTTGACATAGAGAGCACGGGCTTAAATATACCCACCGACTGTATCGCCGAGCTCAGCTTCGTCAAGATCATGCCCGGCGGCGAAGAGCGCATCAAGACATGGCGCTTCAAGCCCTGGGACTATGCTCTCGACATGCAGCATCCCATGAATCCAAGCGCATCAGCGGTCAACGGCATCAAGGATGAGGACCTCAAAGACTGTCCCCGGTTCTGCGACAGCATCGACGAGATTCTCGAATGGATTGAAGGCAGCGATTTTGCAGGCTTCAACTCCGCAAAATTCGACCTTCCGATGCTCGCCGAAGAGTTTGAGCGCGCCGCCAGATATCTCGGCCGTGAACTCCCCGTAGACCTCCACGGTGTCAAGATGGTCGATGTCCAGAATATCTTCCATCTTCTGGAGCCGCGCAACCTCAAAGCCGCCTACCGCTTCTACTGCGGCGGCGAAGATTTTGAGAACGCCCACTCCGCCGAAGCCGACACCGTCGCCACATACAAGGTGCTCAAAGGTCAGCTCGACCGCTATCCCGACACCCTGAAAAACGACGTCAACTTCCTTGCAAACTTCTCCACCACCCAGACAGGACGCAACAACGTCGACTACGCCGGCCGTCTGGTCTACAACGACAAACGCGAGCCCGTCATCAACTTCGGCAAGCATAAAGGCAAGACCGCACGCGAAGTCTACCTGACTGAGCCATCATACTTTGCATGGATTGAAAACGGAGAATTCACACTCGACACGAAGCGGCAGTTCGCACGCATCAAACACGAAATCGACACTGAGCGCAAGGCCCAGAGAGACGCCAAAAACAACCGTCCCGCCACCGATGACGAGCTGAAATCACTCAAAGACAAATTCAACGGAACACTCTTCGGATAGAGTATGAACATCCTTGTCAAAAACTACGGTACCGACATCTGCACCTTCCGTCCCGAGACTACATGGGAAAAGAACAGCAGAGACTTCTACCCGCAGGAAGACATTACGGCACTGGCCTTCTCGCCAGTGCTTTGTGCTCATATATCCCGCGCAGGCCGCTCCGTTCAACAAAAGTTCGCTTCACGCTATTTCGACACAGTCGGCTACGGGGTTTTCCTCTATGACGAAGGCCTCCTGAACAGCGGCGATCCCGTCAGCTATGCCGCAGCGTCCTGCATCGACCACACCTCATTCATCCCGCTACCGACTCACGACCGCACCATCCTCGGCCTCACCGACCGCCACTTCATCCTTAAAAAAGGCGAAGAAGTGCTGACCGACTACAGCGATGGCGGTATCGCGCTCATCGAACGAGCCATCGCCTGCGCCACGGCACATTCCTACATCCGCACCGGTGACTTCCTCTGCATCGAACTAGCCCCCGTCACCCATCTCTGCGACCGATCCGACGGCACCACACACATCACCGCCACCCTCGCCGACACTCCCCTGCTCGACTTTAATATAATAATGTAAAACAGATTCTCCCGCCACCTCGGGATGAAGGATGGCGACAAGGTCGGAGAGCACAAGGTCAGGACGGACGGCGCCGGACTCCCAGAAGTCGTTGCCGCCGCCAGGCGTACTGCGAAGGATATTATTATAGATGTCACGCCGAATTACAGGGAAGTCCTCAAAAAGAGGGTGAGCGGAGCGGATCTGGTCCCTGGTCCGGCACATGCCCGGATGCAGCCAGATATCAGCCTCCCCGGACAACGCAAAAGCCTTTTCAACAGAAATGACTGAGGACTTGGTCTCGCCGGCTTCAGCACCAAGGATTACTCCACCCGCGTCTGTCACGAGCCTGGACATATAACTATCCCCGCCGGGAATATACCACTGATCGCCGTAAGGCATGTTAATCAACACCTTACGAGGCGTAACAACAGCATCGGCCACCTTTGACGCCAGCTCAAGATAACGCGCCGCGACTCCATCGAACACGCTGTCAGCCAACGCCCTGCGCCCCGTCAAAGCGCCGAACAGACGCACATACTCCGCCCGCGCAAGCGGATGATTTTCAAGATGTTCATACAACATAAAGACACGAATACCCAAAGAGCGCAGCTTGGTCACATACTGCGGCAACGAAGCAGACACCGAATATGCGAACACCACATCCGGCTTCAATCCGACAATCCTCTCATAATCAGGCGCGGCCTCATACCCCACTTCCACGGCACGTTCCCGGACCAACGAATCCGATACAAACCTCACCCCTGAAACGCCAGTCACGACAGAATCAGCCCCAATCTCCTGCAAACAAGCCACATAGCTCGTTGACATGCACACGACATTTCCAAGCGGAGCACTGATAATCAACGTATCCGCAATACCGTCATACGGCGAAACCGACACCACGACAGAATCCCCGACGCTGAAATAGCACGCATACCTGTTTGACGGAGCAATGCTTCCTTTCTGCCTCTGCCCGCATGACACAGCTGCGACGACGAGGCTCAATACGAACAATTTTATCCTCATAACACAACAAAGTTAACGTATTTTAATGTAAATTTGGCAGAGAAAACCGACAACCATGAACAACATACCCTCATCCATAAAACTGATGGACAGCGGCATGGCCCGCTTCCGCTGCGAAGGCGACCTTGTCGATGCCGTGAATCATATTATGGCCATACTCTCCGAGCACGGCGGCGCAGTACAGAAGACATCCGACAACAGCGTCACCGCAGATTTCAACACCACATGGCGGCTAAGCTATATCACCGCGACAGTAGAGCCGTCCGGTGACGGCTGGGCCACGATGTTCAAAGAAGGCAACAGCGGCACCCGGCTTTTCAACTATCTGGTATTCGCCGTCTGCGCCATTGTCATGACCGCAGCGATTCTCGTCATTCCCGGGCTCTGGTGCATTTTCGCCGTCTTCGCCATCGCATTCGCATATCTCTACCTGAGATTCACTCCCTCCCCCCCCTGCCAAAAACGCATGGAGAACATCGTGTCCGAGATCCTCGACCTGCGGTCAAGGATGACGTGCTAACGCGAAGAGTCAAGGATGACGTAAGAGTCACGGAAGGGATTAATAAAAGGGTATTAAAAACGCATGTTTTTAATACCCTTTTATATGAGCCACTCACGAGGCTCGAACTCGCGACCTGCGCGTTACGAATGCGCTGCTCTACCGACTGAGCTAAAGTGGCGTACCGTTTTTGGCAACGGGATTGCAAATATAGCAATCTTTTTCGTAATTTTGCGCGATTATACAAAAATAGGAAAAATTTATGAAGTCGGATATCGTGATAATCGGAGGAGGAGCCTCCGGACTTATGGCGGCCATAGGTGCAGCCCTTCAACTTAACCAGACGGAGAACGGCGGAACCGTGACCGTACTCGAAAAAATGCCCAAGGCCGGACGTAAGATAATGGTGACAGGCAAAGGCCGGTGCAACTTCACGAACGTCAAAGACTGGAGCGCATTCTCGGAACATATCCGCACAAATACCAATTTCGTTTCACCGGCATTCCACAACCTTACACCGGAAGACCTGGTGGCTTTCTTCAAATCAAACGGACTTCCGTCCGAAATCGAGCGTGGAGACCGGGCATACCCGAAATCACGCAAATCCGGCGACGTGGTCGACGCACTAGTGCGCACTGCCACCATGCATGGAGTCAAAATAGTGACCGGATGCGAGGTACGCAGCGTTGAAGCAAGCCCCAAAGGATTCAAGCTCGAATGCATCAAAACGACTGTCAAAGAGTTCAAATTCAAGCCGTCAGAGACAAAAGTCGAACATCTTGACTACTTTGCATCCAAACTCATCGTTGCGACCGGAGGCCTTTCCTATCCCGGTTCAGGGTCCACCGGAGACGGATATGTATTCGCAGAGCAATTCGGACATAAGATAGAAACATTGTTTCCTTCACTCACAGCGCTCGTACCTGCAGGATACAAGAGCGACAAAAGTCCCCTTGTGGAGGAGATGAAGATGGCATTCCGCGGTCCCCGCAACAAATTCGGCGAGAGACCGAGAAAAGAGAAGACCATCAAGCCCCTGCCCGACAGCTACCCCAAACTCAAGGGACACATTGAGCGCGTGACCCCGGTGAGCAAATTCGGTTCACTGCTTGAAGGCAACACCCTTGAGAATGTACAGATGACATTATATATAGATGGCAACGAGGCTCAGACCGAGTTCGGCGACATTGAGTTCACCGACGGAGGCCTCGAAGGGCCTCTCGGCTTCATGGTCAGCCGCAAAGCCGTATGGGCCATCATGAACGACTCCAAGGTATCGGTCGTCATCGATATGAAGCCGGCCGTGGAGCTATCACAACTCGACGATGACATTCACAACCGCTGGAAAGAGGTCCAGGAAGACCCCAGAAGCGCAGGGGCTCCTTTCCAGAAACTGTTCCGCATACTTCTCGGAAAACTTATTCCCTGGGATCTTACGCTTGGTTTTCTGGACTCCAACCCCAATGTCAGCGTAGACACCCTGGCGTCAGCCCTCAAGAACTGGAAAATGGATATCGAAGGATTCGTCGGCTTCGAACGCGCCGTCGTCACCGCCGGCGGTATCTCCACCGACGAGATCGTAGCCAAGACCCTTGAGTCCAAGAAACAGCCCGGTCTCTATTTCACAGGTGAAGTCCTCGACATGGACTGCGATACCGGCGGCTACAACCTCCAGGCCTGCTTTGCCACCGGCTTCCTCGCCGGTCAGAGCGCAGCGAAAGAAATCTCGACCCAGCAATAGCATAGAGCCATCATATCCATAAAAAAAATCGGACGGGTTTCACAACCTCCGTCCGATTTTTTTCACATTCTACCGTTTTTCGGTAGATCTGATTTGAGAAATGCTATATTACTTGACTTTTGTAACACAAATTTACGAAAAACATTCCTGTTACCAGTGAAAAATCGTACATATTTTGTGAAATAAGAACAAAAATACCTTACAAAAGGGAAATTATTCGGCAGAATAGTGCCCCGGAGGGGCTCCTACTATGGCGATGAAGGCATTGTGAAGCGAACGGCGGTTGGAGAATCCGACATGCTCCGCGACGATATCCAGATTCATCTTCTCCTGCGACTCCTCCATGATACGGATTGCCTCATGAACGCGGAATTTGTTGATGAATGTAGCGAAATTGTCTCCTGAGGCATTGACAGCGACAGACAGTTTGGTCCGGTTGACACCGATGCAGCGCGCCAGGGATTCGAGATTCAAGTCCTGGTCACGGTAACATTCCGTAGTCTTGATGTATTCTATGATCTGCGGAAGAAGGGATGTCTCTTTATCAATCTGGGGAATATTCTCTCGCCTGGATTTGTCAGACATCCGCCTGGCTTCTTCCCGGAGAGCAAGGTACTCACGGCGTTTTACCACAAAGAGTGCCGATATACCGGAGAGAAGAAGGATACCTATGATCAGTAGTATCATTTCACGGCGGTGCCTGCTGCGGCTGTCGTTGACGACCCCATCATAGGCCTCACGGCCGAAGCTCATCATATCCTGGACATAGCCGGTGATATTGTGCAAACGGTCGTATTCCTTGGTAGAGAGAAATGTGGAATCGATATATGTGTTGGCCAGATCCGTGTTGCCTTCAGCCATATAGAAACGGCTGAGAACCCTGAACAGGTCGGTCTGTTCTGTCCAGTCGATATGCGCCCTGTAGGCACAGTAACGAGCCTTGTCTATATACTCTGCCGCCTCGGCGGTCTCACCGAGGAAGACATGGCAAGTAATAAGGTCAATGCACCTCATATAGCTGTATCCGAAGTCCTTATGACTTTCCATGTACTCAAGAGAAGCCCGTAGTCCGTTGATGGCTGACAGATAGTTGCCACGGAGAAGCTGATTTTTGGCCAGGTTGCCTATCACGATGTATTTCCATTGGTCGGGGCGGTCCAGGATGCCGTATTTGGAATTGAAATCGGTAATTGAGCGGAACCACCTGTCGGACTCGGCATAGTTGCGATGATACTCCCTGTATATGAGGCCCATGTTGTTAAGGGCATGGATGTATTCAAACTGGGTGTGCTCGTCGGGCGTCACGGAGATTATTCTCAACAGGAATTTCTCCGCCCTGGGATAGTCCTCGTAATCGAAATAGATGTTGGCGAGGGCGAACCATGCATCCACCAGCCCCGGATATTCATCGGCGCTGACCTTCTCAAGGTCGCTCTCAAGCACAGCTGCAAAGGGTCTCCACAAGTCGAATGTCTTCTTGTATAACTCGAAAAGAGTACGCATGGTACGGATGCGGAAAACCCTGTTGCCAAACTTTTCCGCGTCATCGGCAATCCTGTACAACTCCACCATGTAGAGGGAATCGCTGCCATGAAGGCAATCATGGACGTAGCAGGCCTTCATGAAATCAGATTCGAGCTGCCACTGGCGGTTCTTGAAATGGTCCGGAAAGAGTTTAACCTGATCGATGCACTTGAAGACGGTAACGGAATCTTCCGTGCCAAAGAGGACACGGACGGAGTCTTGCAAGGCATAGTGGTACATGCCGTATGGTTGTCCGACGAAGCGTCGGAACGGGTTGTCCCGGGCATCCAGGGTATGGAGGATAAGCAGGACGAATGCCAAGAACATTGACAGTCTTCTCATACGTCTAGGGGATATAAAAAAAGGGAAAGCTGGATACATCGCACCGCTACGACCTCCTACCCTTGCTACCTTCCGGTCCTGGGGGAGTTCAGAGGGAGCTGGTCGTGTAAGACTTTCCCATCGGCAAAATTAATCAAAAATTGAATACCAGCAAAAAAAATCTAAGCCTTCAGAGTGTCAAAAATAAACGGCAGCAGGTCGTCCACCTTGTCAAAGGCAAGGATGCGCGACTTGCCGACAAGAAAGACTTTCATCGGGCGTCCGCTTTTGGTCTGGTATTCAGCCATTACCTGACGGCATCCGCCGCAAGGAGTGGCCGGTGCGTCCGGAGTCTCGCCCCATGCACCGCCTACGAGGGCAAGGGCATCCATGGCGAGGTGAGGATATGCCGCGCCGGCAGCGAACATGGCTGTACGCTCGGCGCAGAGACCGGACGGGTAGGCAGCGTTTTCCTGGTTGGCGCCTTTGACGATGGTACCGTCTTCGAGGCGGACCGCCGCGCCTACGCTGAAATGGGAATATGGTGAGTATGAGGATTGACGTGCTTCGATGGCAGCCTCGACAAGTTTCCTGTCAGCGGGCTGCATCTCATCTACAGTCGCGTATTCGGTGTATTTTATTGCTAGTGTTTTGCTGATCATGGTTGCAATATAGGAAAAATTATTTATATATATTACTTTTGCAGCCGGAAATAATATCGGACAGATGGGTAAGAAAGTATGCATAGGCCTTTCCGGAGGCGTGGATTCTTCCGTTGCAGCCCTCCTTCTCAAGGAGCAGGGCTACGACGTGTTTGCCATGTTCATGCAGAACTGGCATGACGCTGATCCTACGCTTCACGGGGATTGCGAGTGGGAGGAGGACCGGTTTGTAGCTGAGATGGTTGCGCGCAAGATCGGCATTCCGTTTTATTTCGTTGACCTGAGCAAGGAATACCGTCAGAGGGTGGTGGATTATATGTTTGATGAATACTCAAAAGGCCGCACGCCCAACCCTGATGTATTGTGCAACAGAGAGATTAAGTTTGACGCTTTCCTGAAAATTGCCGAAAAATACGGCGCAGACCTGGTCGCCACGGGGCATTATTGCCGCAAGGAGACCACGACCGATGCCGAAGGCAATACGGTCTACCGCATTCTGGAGGGCACCGACCCCAATAAGGACCAGACATATTTCTTGTGCCAGCTCACGCAGGAGCAGCTTGCAAAGGCTATTTTCCCGATTGGGGACATTGTCAAGCCCGAGGTGAGACGCATTGCAAAGGAAGCGGAACTGCCGTCGGCGGAGAAGAAGGATTCGCAGGGTATTTGTTTTGTCGGCAAGGTGGATTTGCCCACCTTCCTGAAGCAGAAACTGGAGAGTATTGAGGGTGACGTCGTTGAGGTGTTTAACCAGTATTATATTGATAATGAGCATTATCATTTCCTGGAGAACACATTGAAGGAGCTTCGCGTTGACGGAGGGGAGGCTGAGATGGTGGCACCGTTTGCACCGGAGGTGAAGTTACTTACGAGCGACGGCGAGGCATTGGGCGTTTGTCCGTTTGATTTGAAGAAAGTTGAGGGAATGAGTGATGAGGCTTTGGAGCGCCTGGCGACACCCGTGAAATATGATATTGCCTTTGAGACAGAGACTTACAGAAGCGGCAAGAAGCATGTTAAGAAAGTGCGTTACAAGGAGAATCCGCATGGGCGCATAGTCGGCAGGCATGAAGGGGCACATTTCTATACCATCGGCCAGAGAAAGGGCCTGAATATCGGCGGGCACAAGGAGTCCATTTTTGTGATAGACACTGATACTGAGCGCAATGTGTTATTTGTCGGTGAGGGGCATTTGCACAAGGGATTGTCGCGCAGCTGCCTGAGAGTGAGGCCGGATGAGGTGCACTGGATCAGGGAGGACCTGCGGATGATGGTCGGTGAGATGCGACGTTACCGCGTGCGCATACGCTATCGTCAGCCGCTGCAGAGTGCGACATTGATTTGTCGGGACAACGGGTTATTTATTCTTTTTGATCATCCGCAGAGGGGTATCACGCCCGGGCAGTTTGCCGTATGGTATGACGGCGACGAGATGCTTGGCAGCGGGGTGATTTAGATTTTTTCAGCACAATTGATACCGTCGAGGGCGGAAGATACGATGCCGCCTGCGTAGCCTGCGCCTTCACCGCAAGGGAAGAGGCCCGGAAGGGATATGTGCTGGAGAGTATCGGGATCACGGGGTATGCGGATAGGCGAAGAGGTGCGTGATTCCACGGCGATGAGCAGTGCGTCGTTGGTATAATAACCGTGGAGCTGACGGTCGACCTGGGGGAAGGCACGGCGGAGCCTCATTGCAACGTGCTCAGGAAGAAGCTCATGGAGAGGTGCGCTGATGACACCGGGATTGTAGGATGTCTTGGGAAGATTGTCGGAGAGAAGGCCGCGGCAGAAGTCCTTCATGCGCTGTGCCGGGGCTCGCAGGAGGTTGATATCCTCGACGGGATGGCCCTGGCGGTCGCGCTTTACCATGCTGCGGGAGTACATGTACATTTTCCTCTCTATGTCACGCTGGAAGTAAAGGAGGGAGAATTTGCCGTATTTGGCGTATTCTTCCGGCTCGTCGCCGGGCTCGATCTGGACGACCACGCCGGCATTCGCCCATTTGGAGTTGCGGGCCGAGTTGGACATGCCGTTCATGACGACGGAGTCGCGGGTTGTGGCGGCGGGGACGAGGATGCCGCCGGGGCACATGCAGAAGGAGAAGACGCCGCGGCCTTCGACCTGGGTGACGAAGGAGTATTCAGCGGTAGGCATAAACGGCTGGTATTTACCGTGGTAGCGCATCTGGTTGATTATCCATTGGGGGTGTTCGACGCGCACGCCGAGGGCAAAGCCCTTGGGCTCGATTGTCCAGCCTTTGCGGTCGAAAAGCTCGTAGATATCGCGGGCCGAATGTCCGGTGGCAAGGATGATTTGTTCTGCCTTGTATTGGGTCTCCGCCGGTTCTTCAGTGGAGGTGTCGTCAGCGGTGACGGTGTAGAGGACGCCATCGCGTGAGATGTCTTTGACGCGGGTATTGAAGTGATATTCGCCGCCGTGTTCGATGATGCAATGACGGATGTTTTCAACAATTACCGGCAATTTGTCGGTACCTATATGGGGGTGCGCATCGATGAGAATGGAGGGATCTGCGCCGAACTGGACAAGTTGGTAGAGGACTTCCCGGATATCGCCGCGTTTGGAGGAGCGGGTGTAGAGTTTGCCGTCGGAAAATGCGCCTGCGCCTCCTTCGCCGAAGCAATAGTTGGAGTCTGGATTGACGACGCCTGTGGTAGAGAGACGCGCCATGTCAAACTTGCGCTCGTGTACGTCTTTGCCACGCTCGAGGACTACGGGACGGAGGCCTTTGGCGAGGAGTTTGAGGGCAGCGAACATGCCTGCGGGGCCAGCGCCGACGACTATGACCGGACGGGCGCCGTGGACATCCTTGTACTCCGGAAGCTGATACTCTGCGAGCGTCTCTCCTTCACGGCACGCCTCAATGCGATAGCGATAGAGGACGTCCTGACGGGCGTCTATACTGCGGCGCACGATGCGGGCG
>JAFZPY010000007.1 GCA_017552475.1 Bacteroidales bacterium
AGACCCATCTTGAAGCCCTGAAGGTGCGTACCGCCTTCAATGGTGTGGATGTTATTGACGTAGGAGTATATCTTCTCGGAGTAGCCGGTGTTGTAGCTGAGAGCGATATCGATGGGGATAATCTTCTCGTTGTTGACGCAGATGGGCTCGGGGATGAGCTGGGTGGCGCCGGCATCGAGGTATTCGATGAAGTGCTTGAGTCCTTCTTCAGAAAAGAAAGTCTCGCTGCGGTAGACCATGTTGCCAGTGGCCTTGGAATCGCCGGATTCGTCCTTCACGAACTCTTCAACCTGTTCACGCAGGTCAGTGAGCGTGATGCGGATGCCTTTGTTAAGGAAGGCGAGCTCACGGAGACGATTGGCCAGAGTCTCATATTTGTAGATTGTGGTCTGGGTAAAGATGGTCGGATCCGGGTGGAAGGTGATGATGGTACCGGTGTCGTTGGATTCACCGATGACTTTCACCTCGGTGATAGGCTTGCCTTTGGAGTATTTCTGTTCGAAGATCTTGCCTTCGCGGTGCACTTCGGCCACAAGGAAGTCCGAGAGGGCGTTGACGCAGGATACGCCGACACCGTGGAGACCACCGGAAACCTTATAGCTGTTCTTGGAGAACTTACCGCCGGCGTGAAGGATGGTCAGAACGACCTCAAGGGCGGAGCGGTGCTCCTTTTCATGCATACCGGTCGGGATACCTCGGCCGTTGTCCTGTACGCGGATGGAGTTGTCTTCAAGAATCTTTACGTCGATGTCGGTGCAGAATCCGGCCATAGCCTCGTCGATACTGTTGTCGACGACCTCATACACAAGGTGATGCAGTCCCCTCTCTCCGATGTCGCCGATGTACATCGACGGTCTTTTCCTCACTGCTTCAAGGCCTTCAAGGACCTGGATACTATTGGCGGAATACTGCTGTTCCGCCTGCTTCATCTCTTCGTTTTCTATCATAATCTGAGCGTTGTTTTCGATATTCGTATAAACGCACAAATATACGGATTTTTCTCCGGATTATCAAGTAGAAATGACGTGTCCGTCATCCTCGGGACAAGCCCAAGGATGACGGGCTGAAAGCATCGCGTCAGGAAGCCCGGGAATGACGGGCTAGAAGTTCAGGCAAAAGCCGCCGGTGACGGACGGAGCGGTAACGGTGTGCAGGGGGGTGCGATAGACAGGCTGGGAGAGGAGGTTGGTACCGGAAGCCCAGAGGGAGAGCTTATGTGTGAGACGGTATTCAACTTTAGCCTGAAGGTCAAGCCAGGAGGGAAGACGGTCAAGTGACATCGGGTCATCGAGTTTGCGCTCGGAAGCGAATGCGGCCCCGACGGTCAGCCCAAGGCGTTCATTCCATACATAAGAGGCCGTAAGGCTGGCAGTCAGCGCGGGCGGGAGGAATGCCGCCATGTCTTCGGGACTCTTGCGGATGTCGCTGCGCTGGAAAACCACCTCACCGTTGACATCGACAGTGCGGGAATGCCATCCGGCGCGGAGTCCTGCAAACATCACGACATCATTGTACAGACCGTATGAGGGCGTAGATTTAACATAGATCACATCTCCTTCCTTACGGTCCTTCATACTGTAGAGAAGTTTATCTGAAGTGATGCTATAGCCAGCGAAAGCGTCATATCCGAAGCGTTCGGAGATATTGCCCCTGATACCGGCATCAAGACGGATGCGCTCGATGCTGCTATTGAGTTCTTCGCCGGGAAGCATGGATATGCCGATGAAGCGGTCGCCTTCTTTGAGAGAGGTGATGGTATTGATGCGCTCGCCGCCACCGACATTGGCATATAAGGTAACCTTGTTGTCCACGAGGGTGTAGCGTATCTTTGCATCAGGATATGCGAGCTGCGGCTTCCTGACGTAGTTCAGTTCTGATTCAGCGAAGTGGCTGGTAATGCGGGCGCCGAGGTCGAAGGTCCAGCGGTTGTTGGTGAAGACGAAGTGAGGGATGATGGATATGACTCCCAGGCCGTGTGTAAGCGTTGCGCACTGCTGGGAATAATATGTCAGGTCAGCATCAACGAGTATCTTGGAGGTACGGGAGAATTCCGGGCCGAAGGAGCCGCTGAACGACAGGATGTTTTCCCTCACATCGGACACTCCCCTGTCGGATGAATGCGTGAAGCCGAACCGGGCCGCATAGTCAATAACTCCGCGCTTTACGGAGCGCAGGCCCAGAGACGAGGAAATGGAGTTGAAACCGTATGTCTCAATCCAGTCCTTGGAATGTACGCCGGTGTAGTGAACGTCCCATCCGAGGGCGGAACGGCCGAAGGAATATTCACCATCAACTCCGGCTTTGGTATATGCGTCGTAGCCGGAGAATTTACTGCCGGCGGGAAACCATGATGAGATGGTCGAGATATCCGCATAATCACCGAAGTACGAATCATGTTTGGCGTATATGTTGACATGGATGTCGTCGCGGGACATATCGGGGCTGAAGACGGCATGCACGACGGGACGGAGGACATACCCGGCCCCCGCAAGGAAATAGAACGTCTTCGCACCCTCACGCATCGTCTGCGGCTTCATATTGATGAGGTATGGCTGGAAGTCGTAGGAGCCGGAATAGGGCTTCTCAAAGACGGAGTAGTCGAATGTCATGTCGAACTTCGTCACGGAGTCGGGCACGGGCATGACCTGCATCGGCTTCTGGATATCCAGAAGGCGGCCTTCGTAGGTGTTGGTCACTTCGACGGTAGGGTTGAAGTTCTGTGCCTGGACAGCGGCCGGCAGGGCAATCGCTGCGAGTATGATGATTCGTTTCATAATTTGCTTGTTTACTGGAGGTTCTTGATTTTGGAGAGACGCATGGCGATCTGGTCGAGAACGTCGTCAGTCGTGCCTTCGGCGGGCTTGTAACCGTCGCGGATGGATTCGAATGTCGCCCGGGCCTGGGCTACATTGTCGTCTTCCATGAAGGAGTCGCCCAGGACGATGAAGGCCTTGGCGAGCCAGTAGCGCTGCGAGCCGGCGGACTGGGCGAAAGAGTAGACTTTGTCTTCGATGCCGTCGAAGTTGCCCTGGTCATACATATCCTGGATTACAAGGTATGCAGCCTCGGCGCCTTCGGAGGTGGAGGGTGATTTGGCAAGCGTACGGAAGATGGCATAGGCTTCGTCGCGGCGGGAGCTTTCGAGGTAGGACTTGGCCTTGAGGTATGAAGCCTCGCGTGCGGCATCAGCATTGACTTTGAAATCTTTTGTGAGACGGTCTGAAGCAGCGATGGCGTCGTCGTATGCGTGGTCTTTGTAGGCAGCACGGATCATGCCCTGGACGGCTGCAAGACGGTTGTTGTCAAGCTGGGCGCTGTTGAGGAGGGAATTGTATGCCCTGTAGGCGTCGTTGTAGTGGCCGAGGGCGTAGGAGAGATTGGCAAAATGAAGCATTGAGAGCTCGACGTAGGAGCCTTCGCCCTCGTCGACTGCCCTGTTGTAGTAGTCGCGGGCCTGCTCCTTGTTGTCAAGCATGCGGTAGCATTCAGCTATGTAGTAGCAGCTCTGGGCGGTGTGGGCGCCGTCTGGATATTGCGACTGGTAGTTGAGGAAAGTGAGGAGTGCTTTCTGGTAGTTTTCGTTGAAGTAGATCTGTTCGGCCGTATTGAAGTACATCGATTCCTTTTCAGAGTCGGTGCGGCCTGCGCCGCCGAGACTGTCGACATAGGCAAGGTATTCGGCAGGCTCGCCCTTGGTGCGATAGATGCTTTCAATGGCAAGCAGTGCGCTCTCGGCGTATTCAGAGCCGGGCATGGCGGTGACTACCTGCTTGTAGTCGGAGAGGGCTTCGTCGTGGCTGCCGGCGTTGCGCGCTATTGTACCGAGCTCGATGAGGGAGCGGGCCGCGATGGTGGCATCGGACGTATTGGAGCGAAGCGTACGGAATGTATTGACGGCGTCATCGTTGCGGCCGGCGTCGATATAGGCGCGGCCGAGTTCGTACATTGTCTCAGCATAGAGAGGGGTGGACGGAGATGCGTTGAGGACTGTCTCAAGTGTGGTGACTTTGCCCTTGCGGTCGTTGAGGAGACCTTTGGCTATACCGGCCTGATAGTGGGGATAGAGGTCCGGAGATGAGGGGTTGGCAGCGATGCGGGCTTCGTAGGCGTTGATGGCGTTTTTATAGTCTTTGGTGTAGAAGTAGCCATCACCTATGCGGTCGCCGGCATCCGCAGAGAGGGTGCTGCCGGGGGTGTTGATATATTTTTCAAACCATTTGTTGGCATTGGCGTAGTCGCCCTGGCGGAAGTAGCAGTAGGCGATGTTGTAGGGAAGCAGCCTGCTTTCCTCGCGGCCGTCGAGGGCTGAAAGGTTGTAGAGCTCGGTGAAGGTGGTGCGGGCCTCGTCATAGGCCTCGTCGCGGTAGAGGGATTCAGCCATCCAATAGCGCGCCATCTGGTTGAACGGGTCACGGCGGGGACTGTAGTAGGCTGCGGTCTTGAGGGCAGGAACGGCTTTGCGGTAGGAGCCCTGACCGATGAGCTGGTGGCCGCGGAGGTAGTAGGCCTTCATGTAATTGGACTTCATCGCCGCGTCGAGTTCCTCGATTTTGTCGTATGCCGCGACGGCGCCTTCGTAGTCGTGGTTGTAGAGGTTGGCAAGGGCGATATAGCCGTATATGCGGTCACCTTTTTTGAGGTAGTCGTATTTCTTGAGATAGTCGTTGAAGGCGGAGGTGTCGTGGTTGAGGTCGAAGGCCAGTTTGGCGTAGTTGAAGTAGGCGTCTTCGCGGATGGTGTCGTCGTAGGTGGCATTGGAGGCATCGCGGAAGGCGGTCAGGGCAGCGACTTTGTTTTTGGTCTGGATGTAGCTGTAGCCCATCTGGTAGTTGGCGATCTGGCCGAGGGAGTCGGTGCGGGCGGTCATGCGGGAATAGTTGTCGATGGCGCCGGCATAGTCGCCGATGGCATACATGAGGGAGCCGGCGTAGAAGTAGTCGGCCCGGGTCATCGAGCTGCGGCTGCCGAGGTCATAGTATTTCTTGGCCTTGTCGGCATTGCCCAGGACGAGGTAGGATTCTGATATGATACGTGCGAGATGGGGCTTGCGGTCTTCGGGAATGCTTTCATACATGGCTTCGCCGTCCTTGACGACGTAGGCGTAGTCCTTGAGCATGAAGCGGCATTCGAGGATATAGTAATTGGAGATGGCCTCGAAGCGGGCGTCACGGACTGATTTGCCAAACCACTCAAGAGCATCGCCGAATCGCTTCTCGGAGTAGGCGATGAAACCGAGGGAGTATTGTGCCGGTGCCGTGTATGTGCTGTACGGCTCGCTCTCGGAACGCTCGAAGAGGGTGCGGGCATGCACGAAGTCGCCGCGAGTGAATTCGCAATAGGCCTTTTTGTAGTGGTATTCAGCGCCCTGAGTGGAGTACAGGTTGCGGGGACGGATCAGGTCGTAGCGGGAATAGGCTTCGTCATAGCGGCCTTCATCAAAGAGATTGGCCGCCCATGCGAAATATACCTGCGGGACGAGGGTGGACTCCGGCCATGCGGCGACGTATGCCTCTGCGACATCATAGGCCTCAGGGAGGCGCAGCTTCAGGGCGCAGAGAGCGTCGTAGCCTTTGGTGAAGGCGTCGGCGGGTTTGTCGGATAGTTCCGATCTGGCTTCGGAATACATGCCGGCCTCGTACAGGCGGAGGACAGCGTCACGGTCGTCAAGTGTGCGGGCGGTCGCATTGGCTGAAATCGCAGCGGCGAGCGCATAAATTATAATTGTCCTTGTCTTCATCAAACCAAAAATTTTCCAAATTTAATGAAAATAATTGTATATTTGACTCTTGTTCCCTGCAAAGATATGACCAAAAAGGAAAGATACTCGAGCATATTATCCTGGTTCGCTGAAAATCAGCCGGCCGCATCGACAGAGCTGCAATACGGAAGTCCGTATGAGCTCCTCGTAGCGGTCATTCTTTCCGCCCAGTGCACCGACAAAAGGGTCAATATCGTCACTCCGCCCCTGTTCCGACGCTTCCCCACACCCGCAGCCCTGGCAGAGGCCACCACGGACGAAGTCTTCAGCCTCATCCGCAGTGTCTCATACCCCAATGCCAAGGCGCAGCACCTCATCGGTATGGCTCAGAAGCTTGTCAATGAATTCGACAGCCGCGTCCCCTCCGGCATCGACGACCTCCTCACACTCCCCGGCGTAGGGCGCAAGACGGCCAACGTCATCGCCTCCGTCATATACGACCAGCCCGTCATCGCAGTCGACACCCACGTCTTCCGCGTATCCCACCGGCTGGGCCTCTCCGACGGACGCACTCCCGAAGCCGTGGAACGCGAACTTGAGCGCCACATCCCGGAGCATCAGCGGGCCATCGCCCATCACTGGCTCATCCTCCACGGCCGCTATACCTGCACCGCCCGCAATCCCCGTTGCAGCACCTGCCCTCTCACCGAATGGTGCCGCCAGTACACACTTGACAATATCAAATTAAAATGAATACACCACTCATCAGTTTCCAGGGCGCCGACATCCAGAACGGCGAAAGCATAGTCATCTACGGCATGAACATGGAAATCAACCAGGGCGACTTTGTCTACATCGTGGGCAAGGTAGGCACCGGCAAGACCTCCATCATCCGCACCATGATCGCAGAAAACAGACTCCACGGCGGCGAAGGCAATGTCTGCGGCTACGACCTCCGCACCCTCCGCGACCGCGAAATACCATTCCTGCGTCGCAAGGTCGGCGTCGTCTTCCAGGACTTCCAGCTCCTGATGGACCGCAGCGTGCATGACAACCTCGAATTCGTCCTCCGCGCGACCGGCTGGAAAGACACCTCCTCCATCGAGAAACGCATCACCGACGTCCTTGAGGATGTGGGAATGTCAACGAAATCACACAAAATGCCCCACCAGCTCTCCGGCGGCGAGCAGCAACGAATCGCCATCGCCCGCAGCATCCTCAACAGCCCCGCCGTCATCATAGCCGACGAACCGACGGGCAACCTGGACAACGAGACCGCTGACGGCATCCTCAACCTCCTCCTCCGTATCAACCGCGAAAACGGCACCGCAATCGTCATGGTCACCCACAACCGCGGCATCTTCGAGAAATACCCCGGACGCGTCTTCGTATGCAAGGACGAAGCCTGCACGGAGCACATTGACAACGAAGTCATCGACCTGGCGCTGACAATCTGACGTCACCGCCATATATGCAAAAAGGGCCGGTCAGGAAATCCTGACCGGCCCGAACCATAAATAACAAACAATTAGAATGCGTAATAAAGACCCATGGAAGCCACGGTACCGCTTAAGCCGATGCCGAACTCAGAGTAGTTCTTGGAGCTGGCGAAGCCGATGCCGCCTACGCGGGTCACGAGGCTGAAGCTGTCATTGAGGGCGTAGGCAAAGCCGGGACGCACGCCGAGACCGAAAGTATTGATGGCATCAGCGCCATCGGTCTTGTCAGACTCGAAATTGACAACGCCGTCTACGAAAATGCTCATAGGTCCGTTCTGATAGAAAGAGTAACGGACATAAGGAGACACACCGATGATATTGCGGTGATCGGCGAATGACATATCAAAAGCGACAGCGCCTGAAATCTTGTCAGTGAAATTGTAGCCGAATTCAGGAGAGAAGGTGAAAATATTCTCGGTAACGTCTGTAATCTTGTTGTTGTGGCTATTGTAACCGATTGAACCACCTACCCAGAACTGGGCGTTCGCTGCAACGGCAGCGGCCATCATGATAATGGCGGAAAGAATGATTTTCTTCATGATTAATTTGTAATTTATTAAAAAGTAAAAAAGTGAAAATATGGTAACTACTTCAATACGGAGTCGAGTATACTGCGAATTTTGGGCCAAACGGCAAGCTGCTCCATGCGGGAACGCCCCGCGAGAGTGCGCATGAAATGATATACAGAACTCTTCAGCTCCATCTGACGCCTCATGTACCTGTAGAAGCCGAACGTCATCAACACACTGAGGCCCACCACGATATACAGCTGTACATCAATCGATGCTCCGAGACGGTAGGACACGTACCAGGCCGCCACTATCAATTGATTTATAAAAAGAATACTCAGTGCGGTCCCGAGGTGTGAAAACCCGTAATCTATGAAAAGATGATGCAGATGCGTCTTGTCCGGATGAAAGGGGACCTTCCCCTTGATGATCCTCGACGTCATCACACGAAGCGTATCAAACACCGGAATGGACAACACGGCGAGCGAAAACGGAATCAGCCCTACCCCCTTGTACGCAAGCTCCCGGCACATTGAATTGCTGCTGAGCATAGCAAACACCACAATCGTCATCGCCGTCCCCGTCATCAGCGACCCGCCGTCCCCCATGAACATCTTAGTCCTGTCCCCAAACACGTTATGCAGGAAAAACGGCAGCATCGCGCACGCGAAAATCACAGCAAACGTCCCCATGGCCACATCCCCCACATCGAAAAACATCAATGCGAAAAACACGCACGCCATCATGCCATACCCCGACAAGTAACCGTCCACACCGTCAATCAGGTTGACCGCATTGATAATCCCCACACCCGCTATGATCGAAAGCGGCAGCGAAAACCAGAACGTCACCTCGTCCATCCCCCACAGTCCATGGAAATCATCAATATAATTCCCCCCGAATCCCATCAACATAAACACAATCAATATCTCCAGGAAAAACTTCAGATGCGCCGACATATCCCTCATATCATCAAACACTCCTATCAGCATCATCACAGCCATAATGAAAAGCCCCACACCGAGCTCACGGCAATCCCCGAAGCACATCGCCGCCGCCATAGCCACCAGCACGCCTGAAAACACCACGACACCGCCGAAAACCGGCACCGGCACCCTCTGCAGTTTCCTTTCGTTGGGGTTGTCCAATATATCATGCCTCCTTGCAAACCTCAAGGCGGGGTAATATACCAGCCATGCCACAGCAAACGCCAGAAAGCACAGCAATGCTATAAACAAGTTATGATTCATCAATTCAAGTGTTTATCAACGATTTTTCCTTGCAACCGCAGCCCATTTGGCATACCCGTCCATCCTCAACGGCCTCTCCATTCTCAAGCAGATATACCCCCCGGTACTCTTCTCAACACTCTCCATATTCTCCTCCAATACCCTCTTGTCCTCTCTCCCGATCAACACCAGTGGCATCTGCAACTCATCCGAAAATGAAATCACCCCGTCAATGACATGCGTCGCCAGAAACCCCGAATACCCATAAGCCACCCAAAACCCCACAAACCTGTCATAATACAGATGGACCATCCCCCCGTCGTTTTTCATCTCATTCAATGTAATCTTTTCATTATCCATAATTTAGTCCTCCTTAGTCTTTCCCAGGCGATATAACTCCAAATGAACTTTCACCACCTTGTCAATAGAAAAATCACGCATCGCAATGGCCCTGCCCTGCAAACCCATTCTCTGCCGCAACTCCTTATCATCAATAAGCACCTTTAACTTCCGTGCAATCGCAAGCGCATTCCTCGTCGGCACCAGGAAACCGCTCTTACCGTCTTCCACCACATCCCTACACCCTACCGAATTACATGTCACAATCGGCCTTCCCACGGCGGCAGCCTCAATCAACGACTTCGGGACCCCCTCACGGTAATATGACGGAAATGCCACAATATGACTCATTTTCAACTGCTCATGTACATCTTTCCTATAGCCCAGCCACTTTATATATCGCCCGTCGCACATTCTCAGCAGATCTTCCTTCCTGAGCGCTCCCGGATTGGTCGACAGACCACCGCAAAGCCTGAATTCCACCCTGTCCACATATTCCGGCCGCAGTATCTCCGCCGCCGATACAAGGTCGCCTACCCCTTTCTCTTTCACCATCCTCGCAGTAAAAATCACAACGATCTTACCATCTTCAGGCTCAGGCACATACCCATACTCAGACAAATCCACACCGCTTCCCTTGGCAAACCTGCACTGCTCCTTCCTCATCACCCTGTTCCTTGCAAACAACTCCTTATCCTCCCTGTTCTGGAAAATGAAATACACTCCTTTCCTCCTCGAAGCCAGCCTTATCAATCTCAACATCCACTTCGCCGTCATCCCGGGCTTCTCCCCAGAAAACATCACGCCAAGCCCGCTCACGGCATTCACCACCACCTTCACCCGGCAGATCCATGCAGCCAGGCCGCCCCAAAGCATGCACTTGAGCCCCACCAGATGCACCACATCCGGCTTCTCCCTTCTGAACAACCTCACCAGCCACCACAAAGTCTTCAACTCCTGCATGAGGTCCATCCCCGTAGGATTCACGGGGAAATCCAGGAACCTCAAACCAGCCGCCTCACACTCCTTCCTACGTCCTGTATCTTTAGCCACCAACGTGACATCATAACCTTCTTTCAACGCCGCTTTCGCCAGCGGCAACCTGTGCGACAGAAAAAACCTGTCCTCATTTATCACCAGAAACAACTTCATAATACAACTTCAAATAAGAATTCACAGTCTTCTTGATATCAAACAATTCCGCCCTTTCGCGGCATTTTGTCGCCACCTCTGAGTAACGTGTCTCATCCTCCAGCAGCCCATCCGCCATTTCCGCCAACGCCTTTGCATCCCCTACCTTGAACAACAGACCGGCACCGTCTATCACTTGCCTGAGTCCATCAACATCGGTCCCCAGGACCGGCTTACCGCATGCCATCAACTCCACCGCCGTCAACCCGAATCCCTCCCATACGCTCGACTGTACACCGATCCTGGCCGCCGCCATCAACTCCGCCACATCGCTACATTCCCCCATGAACCTGACCCTGTCCGCAAGGCCCAGTTCAAATGCGACATCCTCACACCTTGACCTTCCAGGTCCGTCACCAACCAATACCAGCACCGCATCCGACTTCATCAGCGCCAGCGCCCTTATCACCGTCTCCTGATCCTTAGCCGGCACAAACCGCGACACCATGATCATCGAGTCCGGCTCAACATCAACCCTCAACGATGAAAACCTCTCCAAGTCCACCCCATTATCGATTACCACGAATCTCTCATTCCCATCAACCCCGAGCCACTCTAAAAGAGCCCTCCTGACGCCCTCGCTTATTGAAACGACACGGTTATAACGGCCATACACCCACCTCTCAAAAAACCTCATCCAACGTTTATCCCTCCGCCTGTTTGATGTGGAATGCTCAGTAAACACAAGCTTCACCCCCAAACCCGATGCAGCGATCGCAGACAAATAAAGAGACGGGAACAAATGCGCGTGCACCACATCCACCTCCCTGAACCTCTGTCTCAGCCCCAGCACCCTCTCCACGACATTCCTTCCGCACTCCCCCAGCGTCACGACACTCACCTCGCTCCCCTCCGCCATCCTCGGAAGCATATCCCTTACCAACCTCTGCGCTCCCCCCGTCTCCATCGAGTTGATCACATGCAAGATCTTCATTTCACAGCCTTTTTAGCAACAGACCTCAGCAACCCGTCGACCTTCTTCGCCGCCGGACAACCCAGAAAACGCGCGACAAAGAGCACCATCTTCTTCGGCAGCGGGAAATACGATCGCAAAACCCTTATTCTGCCGAACCGTTCCCTATAAGTCCCTTCGTCACACAGCCCGGAAAGGAGCGTGACATAGGCCAATGAGCATACATGCGTATCATACACCCTGGGGTATTTCTCCCTGAGTCCGCAGCTGTCAAGATACTCGACGAACTCCGCCCTGTGGCCGAGAGTCTTCCCGTTGACAGCCCTTCCAAGCGACGATGGGTTGAAAGTCTCGTCATAATGATAATACGCAGGCCCCTCATAGAACCCGACCTTGAGCGGGTTCTGTAACAGCCTGTATACCGTAATCCAGTCCTCGCAGAAAGACAGGCCGGTCCGGAAGTCAACCGAACTCTCCGAAAACAGCGTACGCCTGATGAGCTTGTTCCACAACGCCCCTATCAGGCGCCCGCTCATCGCCCTGACTATGTCACCGTTGTCATACGATGACAGGCGCTGCGACACATAACGGCTCGAATGGCCGTACTCGGCGACGTAATCGCTTATCATCATATCCAAAGACGCATTTTTCGCAAAGCCATATACCGCACCCAGGCTGTTCTGGTCTATCCAGTCATCCGCGTCCACGAACTGTATATATTCTCCGCAAGCGGCGTCAAGTCCTCTCTGTCTGGATGCAGACACCCCGGAGTTTTCCTGGCAGATGACCTTCACCCTCGAGTCGGAAGAATACCTCATGCATATCTCCGCAGTCCCGTCGGTGCTGCCGTCATCTATGATTATCACTTCATAGTCGTCCATATCCTGATTCAGGACACTATTGAGACACCTTGCAAGTGTCTTCTCCCCCTGATATACAGGGATTATGACTGATATTGCCGGAGTTGCCATTATCTTGTATTGAACCTGTCCAGCTTGGACAGGCGGTCATAGTAGGACTCGATACCGAAAAGCAGGTTGTCATACCTGTAGATGACAGGCTTGGTCTGGATGGCTATCTTGGCCATAAACACCAGAAGTATGTATGCCGTGACAACGAGACGCTTCCCAGAGGCCCCACGGTATCTTTCCCGCAGCTGGGGATAGAAGATGCAATAGGACAGTGCGAAATAATATGCGATCCTCTCAAGCACCACGGAGACCTCATAAAGAAGCGTAAAGCTCATGAAATAAAGAACGAACATGTTGGGGAAAATATACTTGTCCCCGCTTTTGTCGCGTATTTTCCCATAATTGAAATATACAAACCCGAAAGTCAGCACCCTTTCGACAAGTCCGAAACTGATACCATACTCGGTAGCGAACTTGTCCTGGCCCAGATAGAAGGCAGCCAGGGCCGAATACTGTTGTCCGAAGACAGACGATGCGTTGACCAGAAGGGTCGACATGTATTTCAGCCTTAGAAGTATGGTTGCCATCCCGATGATGAACACCGTCAGAAGGACTCCCTTGGGTATCCTCTTGTCCAGCACGAAATAAAGCGGCAGGAAAAGCAGCGCCGTGGAATGGAACAGGGTCGCGGCGACGATGTACAGGACGTACATCTTGAAATCCTTTTCCCTTATATACCTCAGCGCCAGCAAGATTATCAGGATCGCCTTTATATTCCTCATCAAGCTGAACTCCATGATGAGTCCCCCTATCGCGAGATATATTGCGAAAGACATGCAGACATTGGAGGAATACCTCTCGAACACTTTCCGCAGTAATACGATATCGATTGCGGCCGACACCAGGATCCACATGAAATAGCTTGGCAGGACGCTCTTACACAATATGGAATAAATGACGAAACCCGGCTCATATTTAGCCCAGTCCCTCATGAACACCTTCCACTCTATACCCGGAGACCAAATGGTCGGCAGATCCTCGAACCATGGATAATAGTTCTGGAAATCCGTATGGACAAAGCCCCTGAGACCGAAGAAGAAGACGAGTACGATCACAACCACGTCCACATATCTCTTCTTTGCGGCAGGCCTCGCCCTTTCCTCCCGGAATGACATCCAGAAACACAGGGTGATGAGGAGTATGTAAGGTATCGAATACCAGAAACTGTTCAGTGCCATAGATTTTCCCCGGCCAGAATATAACGCAGTATCATCGTCCAGGACTCCTCCCACTTGTTTCTGGAGAATGATGTCCGGACGGTGGCAACGGCATTCCTTACTATGGTGCCGTCATTCCTGGAAGCGATCGCTTTCTTCAGGGTATGATACAAAGCCTCCGCATCAGGCATGGTCAGGAAGCCGTTATAGCCGTCCAATACGATGTTGGACATGCCTCCTACAGGCGTGCATACTACGATACAGCCCGCGCCCATCGCTTCCAGAAGGGAAAGCGAAGTCCCTTCCGAACCGGTCGTGGGGACGACGGCGATGTCATGCCTGAGATGGATCTTGAAAGACTCGTCAGGAAGATACTTTATTATCTCCACCCTATCCCTGAAAGATGACAGCGCTTCCCTGATATAGTGTTCATACGGTCCTTCTCCGGCGAATGTGACACAGACTCCCGGATACTCCTCCAGGATCCTTTTCACGGCGCATGTGAAGATGACCGCTCCCCTGAACTCATAAAAACGCCTTGCAAACATTATCCGGAGCACATCGGAATCGCGTCTTTCTTCAAGCCGCCGTTCAAGGGATTCCACGTCAAGATATTCATTGGCGTAGTTGGGTATTATCCAGAACTCCTTGTTCCCGTGATGTGCCTTGAGATTGAAGGTCTTGTACCAGTTGTAAAAATTGTAGTCGACACACACGGAGTACCTTGTCTTTCCGAAATCGCACAAAGCCTTGACGACCTGCTTTGCACGCTGCAGGTAATACAGGAAATAAGGCCCGCTGTTCCTCGGGATATCCCAGTATATACCGTGCTGGATGCCAAGCGTCTTCACGCCCTTCACCCTTGCCGCGCTCTGGTCGTTCATGAAGACAACAAGGTCTGACGACGGATCGACCTCTCCGCTTATACACCGGTATAACGCCTTGATTGACTTCACCGGGAAGCCCTTCACTTCCACTCCTTCTTCAACTATATGAAATTCAATGGCAGACATCTGGCATATCACGGGCCCGTATCCCAGCCTCTGCATCAGGTGCGCAAGCGACATGGTATACGTCTCCACCCCGCCGATCTTCCTCACCTTGCCGAATCTGTCCATGAATCGGTTATAAAGCAAATAAACTTTCATCTGAAATATTCTTTAATCTCATACAGGATCCTGATGACCGCAGAGGGGACGACGTCCTTTATCCTCTGCTTAAGGGAGTATCTCCTGAGCAGCATGTGGCTGGTCCAGGTCACGATCGCTTCGCGGGGATCTTTCCTGAAATCGGAAAAGAAAACATCCCTGCCTTCTGAGCCCGGAGCCTGCCTGCCGAACAGGGCATTGTACCTGATGACGCTCTCCACATCACATTCCTTCACCTCCATCGTATCGCCCAGACTTTCCAGGATACGTTCTCCTTTCGGAGTGTTGCTGACTATCGTCGAATAATTGCGTTTTGTCCCCGTCAGTTCCGGGAAAACTTTGGCCAGGCCCTTGAAATCCGCGATAGTCAGGTCGCCGGGGCGGCGCACGTCCCGATAGCGGCAGTTCTCCGCACAGGATGGCCTGAGAGCGTTCTGACTGAGGAATAGCTGGACATAAGGATCATTCACCACATAGAGTGTACGTCTGCCTGTCACGATTTTCGACATATAGTCTTTCTCATGATTCCTTCGTTTAGCGCGGAAACCGTATTCCTTTACATTCTCCCCCAATACCTCTCCGACATACTTCATACACTCTTCAAACACATACGGACTTCCCTGGCCATGGCATATCAGGTCTATACAAAGCAATGAATCATTGTCCTTTCCGATATAGCGGCGGAGCCCGTCCACCTGGCAGGGGCACCCGCAGAAGATCGCACGCCTGCCGGCTTTAAGGTGACGTGAAATCTCCAAGAAGGTATCCTCTATGGCGCTCGACAGATATTTCGACTTGCATAGCGGAGCAATTGCGTTAAAACCCATAACGCCCAGATGATGCACCCAGAATCCGTCCCACACCGCTCCGACTATGAGCGTCTCATCATCTGCCCAATGACGGACAATCTCACTGAACGCCCCTCCTGATGCACTACGCCGCCATATATTTTTATCTTTCGAAACTGCGGCCAAAACCTTTTTTCCATTCTCGCCGTAAGGATTGGGCTTGCCGTGAGGGCAGACTTCCTCACACCTGCCGCAACCTATGCATGCATCCGACACCTCGGGGTAAAGGAATCCTTCTTCATCAGCGCACATTGAGATACAACGTACGGGGCATACCGAATAACATGCTGCGCAACCGGTGCAGCCTGATTTCAAAGGATTGAATTCCAACATATCACGACAGTGCTTTCTGCAGATAATACCATGACTGTTCGCGCAGTCTGCCTAGTCTTGCCTCGAAATCCGTATAATCGATCTCCGTCATCTCATTGAGTTCCGACGTAACGGACACGATCCGCCTGTCTATCTTGAAATACGACTGGAGCTGGCGTATCCGCGAGTTCTGACACACCGGACTGTTCTCTGCGAAGCGGACAAAGGTCCAGAACTTTTTATGGAACAACATCGAGAAGATCGTTCCGTGATAGGAGTCGGTAAATATGACTTCCGCATTGTCCACAAGCCACAAGAACTGGTCTGCGCCCAGTCCGGTAAGACGTCTCATCCATTTTCCGTCCTCCGCCCTGGCAGACACGCCGATTATCTCGAGGCCTCTGCTGCGTGAATACTTTATGACGCTGTCGCTATAGCCATGTTCCTTGTTGAGGAAATAGCAGAACACATATTTCGATCCCTCCCTCACTACACTCTGGCGCTCCATACCGCGATAGACCGTGGCGTCTGTCATGAGCGTCGGATCCAATACCACGGAAGCATCTATACCGCAACGCTCTTTCAGCAACCACATCCCTTCCACTTCGCGTACTGAAACACTATGGAAATCGGATAGCAGGCGTCCATAATCTTCCACCAATCCGTCAGGAATATCATTGAGTCCTATGCTGGCCGCATAAGACACCTTCCTGACCCCCTCACTCACGAAAGCGCCGAAATAGACAGGATTATAGCAATTGGGAGCCCATATCTGGTCGCTCCCAAACAGAACGCAATCATATTTCCCGGTAAGCTCAAAGAGTTTCTCCGGAGTCTGCACCAGTTCCGTCTCGACAAAATACTTCTTGTGGAAATATTCTACGGCCGGAGGGGTCACATGACGTCTGTAAAATGGCGGGATCAGTCGTCCCACTGTATGTACAAACGCCCTTTTGAGCCAGTACCTGACTCCGGACAGCACCCCCGTCCTGGGATCCCGGTAATTGATCAACTCCGCGTCATATCCTGCCCGACGCAACATCGCAAGCGAGGAAAAGGCCTGCAGGGTACTTCCAAAATTGGTATAATAGTGCCATGTGAGCACACCTACCTTATATATCTTGTGCGCCATACGACTTAATCTTGTTTATCATCATCCGTGTCAGGTATGCGAACTCGCTGTTCTTCGTGACTGCGGCGAGTCCCAAGTAAACGACTCCGCCGACGAGTATATCCATCATTATCATCCACAGGTCCCCGATGTGTATCAACCGGTTGATAACCAGTATGACCGACATCATCACCACAGACATCAGGACGGGTGACATGATATCGGAGAACTGCTCCTTGAAATCATAGTTCAGGAGTTTCCTGTTCGGATACGCATTCACCACCGTGAACAATGTCGTCAGTACTGCCATATTGATAACTATTGCATCGACGCTTATCCACATGACCGCCAGAAGGGTGAGCAGTTCCAGTATCTTTTTGAATACCTCCAGTTTGAGAAACACATCGCTCCTTCCTATGGCCTTGATCGCCTGCATATTGGCAGTGTGTATCGGCTGGAACAGATACACAATGCAGAACCAGCGCATTAAATGCACGCATCCCAGCCACTTATCCGTCAGGAGCAGTCTGACGGCAGGTTCTGCGATTGCGGCGAGCCCGAGCATCAGGGGGCACATCGCGAAAGCGCTGAAGCGTATTGAAAGCCTGGTGCTGTTTTTTATTTTTCCGATATCGTCCTGCTCCTTTGACATCTTAGGGAACAGGACCGAACCCACCGAAATATTAATATTGTTGGATATCAGAAACGGGAACTGGCGTCCCCTGTCGAAGAACGCGAGATCCCTGGCGGAGTAGAGTTTCCCTATTATCAATCCCCTGACCTCCTGGTAGCCCGTGATCAACACACTGGCGCCGAAAAGTTTAATCCCGTATGACAGGAGTGTCTTCAGCCTTTCCGAGGAAAAGCCCAAGACGGGCAGCTTGCCTGTGATCAGATAGAGCGTGAATGTATTGACCGATGCAGACGTCAGCTGCTGGGCCACGATCGCCCAAATCCCATATCCAGCATATGCCATGACGAGTCCGACGATCGCGGATGTGCATGTCCCGACAAGTGTAGCCCAGAAAAAGTTCCTGAACATCATCTGCCTCGCCACATAAGCCTGCTGCACAGAGTTGACGGCAAATATAATCACCTGCACTCCTATCACTCTCATGACGGGGGTCAGTATCTCGTATCCCCTGCCGTAGAACGAGGAAATAAGCGGCGCACAGAAAAAAAGCACGGCATACATCAACACAGAAATGCTCAGCGTAAAATACAGCACGGACGAAAAGTCCAGTGCATCGGCATCTTTTTTCTGTATCAACGCTCCGGCAAATCCACCGTCAACTATC
>JAFZPY010000069.1 GCA_017552475.1 Bacteroidales bacterium
AGAATACGGCGACCGTATGGTCAAAATCGTCTTCATCGGGCAGCACCTCGATAAAAACGCCATTGACGAATTCATGGAAAGCGTTAAAGCCTAGAACAACAGCGAAGACCCTCCGACAAACTCCCTCAGCAGCGAAGTAGAAGGAATCTCACTGAGCGGCACGGGAGAGAAGAACGACAGGAACTTCAGCAGCTTATTGGCATCGCTATACTCTGGGCAGTTCTTCGGGACACTGCCGAGTATCTGCTCGGCATGGTTTCGGAGGACTGCAAATTCAACCAGATAGGCTGAATTGAAAAGCACGTCAGCCGTCTCCTGGAAAGGATAAATCCACTTCACCTCACTTCGGCGCACATTCGGCCATTGCCTTATCGTCTCCACAGGCGTAAAGGCACCCTTATTGGCATCGCGTACGATACGGCGAAGGAGTCGGTTGTCACTCGTCGGGATGCAGTTGTGGTCATCCAGGGAAATACTCGTGATGGTATTGATGAACACCTTATACTGCACGGAAGGATCAACATGAGGGATAAGCTGAGGATTCAGCGCATGGATGCCCTCAATGAGCAGAATCGCCCCATCCTCCTTCCTGATCTTCTTGCCATTATATTCACGAAGTCCGGTGACGAAATTATACTCAGGCATATTCACTTCCTCTCCCGCCATATACTTCATCACGTCCCTTTCCAGATAAGCATGGTCCACGGTATCAAAAGCATCAAAATCGTATGACCCGTCAGGAAGCTTAGGGGTATCCACCCTGTTCACGAAATAATCATCCGTCGAGAAGAACAGGGGACGTAGCCCGCAAGCCTTCAGCTGCACGCTCAGCTTCTTGCAGAATGTCGTCTTGCCACTGCTGGACGGTCCGGTAATCAGCACGATACGCACCGGTACCGAACTGTTGTAGCGCTCGTATATCTCCTCGGCGATCTTCACTATCTTTTTGTCCTGCAATGCCTCCGACACCTGGATCAACTCCTGGGCATGTCCCTTCTGGCAGGCCATATTAACATCGCCCACATTGGACAGTCCCATAATCTTGTTCCAACGCTCGGTCTCCTGAAACACCTCGAATGTCTTCGGCTGCTCGAAAAACGGCGCCAGCTTCTCAGGCTCATGACGGTCAGGCACCCGCAGGAGCATCCCCCCAAAATACTTCTTCAACTCCCATAGCGGCAGATATCCTGCACTGGGCACAAGGCAGTCATAAAAATAATCCGGAGTCCCGCCCAAGGTGTAATAGTTGATAAACACCTTGCCGCTGGTCTCCAGAATCTTCACCTTATCCTCATAACCCATCTGCCGGAACATCTCCACTGCATCCTCCAGATGCACATCATGACGATGGAACTCCATATCCTGGTCCACAATCTCATGCATGCGGCCGTTGATACGAGTCACATCCTCATCCGAAAGCGAAGAGCCGTCAGGCTTTACGATATCACAAAAATAACCCTTCGACACAGGCCTCCTGAGCCTGACGGAACAACCGGGCAGGACGTCCATAGCCGATTTACAAAGCAAGAACGAGAGCGAGCGGCAATAAGTATTGCGCCCGGCATAGGAACGGTAATCGAGAAACTCCACGTCACGGCTGTTATAGACCCTGAACTTGAGCCCCTCCGAGACATTGTTGACCTTGGCAGAAAGAATCGGGTAAGGCCTGTCGAAATCGAATTTGTCGATCAGTTCCAAAAGCATCGTGCCCTCCTGGACAGAAAGGCTCGTGCCAGTGTTCTTGCAGTAAACCGTGACCATATTATTCCATTAACTTCTTGTACTTGAAACGCTTGGGTTCAACGTCACCGAGACGCATCTTCTTATTCTCCTCATACTCCGAATAGTTACCGTCGAAGAATACAACCTTCGAATCTCCCTCAAAAGCAAGGATATGGGTGGCAATACGATCGAGGAACCAACGGTCGTGGCTGACTACGACAGCGCAGCCGGCGAAACCGTCAAGGCCCTCTTCCAGAGCACGTATAGTGTTGACATCCACATCATTGGTCGGCTCGTCCAAAAGCAACACATTACCTTCATCCTTCAGGGTCAACGCCAGATGAAGGCGGTTTCTCTCACCACCTGACAGCACCCCGCAAAGCTTCTCCTGGTCCGAACCGCTGAAATTGAAACGGCTCACCCAACTGCGGGCGTTGATATCCCTGTTGCCAAGGCGTACCCATTCAGAATTGCCTGCAATAGTCTCATACACAGTCTTATCAGGATCAATGCTCTTATGCTGCTGGTCCACGTAGGCAATCTTCACAGTCTCGCCGATATCGATATGACCGGTATCCGGTTTCTCAATGCCCATGATCAGGCGGAACAACGTCGTCTTACCGGCTCCGTTGGGTCCGATGACACCCACAATGCCCGCCGGAGGCAACACAAAATCCAGATGCTCAAACAGCACCTTATCCCCATAAGACTTGGAAACATCATGAAACTCAATGACTTTATTTCCAAGGTGCGGTCCATTCGGGATATAAATTTCCAACGACGACTCCTTCTCCCTGGCATCAGCGCTCGCCAGCTTCTCATAAGCACCCAGACGTGCTTTCTGTTTCGCCTGACGGGCTTTAGGCGCCATCCGCACCCACTCCAGCTCACGCTGCAGCGTCTTCCTGCGCTTGCTCTCAGTCTTCTCCTCCATCTCCAGGCGTTTGGTCTTCTGGTCCAGCCAGGAGCTGTAATTTCCCTTCCATGGAATGCCTTCTCCCCTATCCAATTCCAGAATCCAGCCAGCTACGTTATCAAGGAAATAGCGGTCATGCGTCACGGCAATGACGGTGCCCTTGTACTGCTGCAGGTGTGCCTCAAGCCACTGGATACTCTCAGTATCAAGGTGGTTGGTAGGCTCGTCAAGGAGCAATACATCCGGCTGCTTCAAAAGCAGGCGGCAAAGGGCTACGCGGCGCTTCTCGCCACCCGAAAGATTGGCAATCTTTGCATCCGATGGCGGACACTGAAGTGCATCCATGGCCCTTTCCAGCTTCGAATCAATCTCCCAGCCATCGCAATGCTCTATCTTCTCAGTCAGCTCTCCCTGCCGCTCGATGAGACGGTTCATCTCATCATCGTCCATAGGTTCCATGAATTTCGCTGAAATCTCGTTGTACTCGTTAAGGATATCCATCACCTCCTGAACTCCCTCCTGCACCACTTCCAGCACGGTTTTATTCGGATCCATCTGCGGTTCCTGCTCCAAATATCCTACGGAATAGCCCGGAGCCCAGACAACTTCTCCTTTATATGAAGTCTCCACGCCGGCTATGATCTTCATAAGGGTGGATTTACCCGAACCGTTCAGACCGATGATACCGATCTTCGCGCCGTAAAAGAAACTGAGATATATATCCTTGAGAATGACTTTGTTATTGTGCGGCAGGGTCTTTCCCACGCCGTTCATTGAAAAAATAATCTTTTCGTCCATAAAAATTGCTGATTTAAGCGCAAAGATACGCTATTTTTTCAGAATACGGCCCATCCAGCCATAACGGAAACTGTCAGCCACCACGATACCCAGCACAATCGCCACGGCCACCTGAATAGCTGCAATACCGGCACCTCTCGCAAGCACGCCCTGCGTCGACACGATATAATACGCCGTCCAGAACACGCCGGCGCCCGGAATAAGCGGGAAAATGCCACAGATAAGGAACACAGTCAGCGGAGTCTTCCTTACAACAGCCACCAGCCTGGACACCACAAACACTACAATCGTAGCGAAAAACGTCCCTCCAACGCCACCCAGGGCACTATGACGCACCACAAGAAGATATACTGCCCAGCCAATCATCCCGACAACCCCCGTCGCCGCATAATGCCTCCTGGGCACACCGAACAGCACCGCAAACGCAGCCGTCCCCACAAACGCAGCCACCATCTGCAGCGCAAACGTCGCCGTAATCCCGTCAGTAACAGTGCCATGCAACTCTATCATTCCGCCCGGCAGCAGGCTGTGCAACGCAAACGTCATCATCACACCAAGGGCGATACAGAAAAACACCATCACCGCATCCATCAGCCTCGTCGCCCCCGCGATGTAATCCTCATTCGCAACATCCCTGATTCCGTTGGTAAACTGCACCCCCGGAATGAGTGGTATAATTGCACCAATTATAATGTTTGCAAGGCTATCACCTAAACCAACACTATAGAACAATATACACAGCGCCGAAGCAACGGCACCACCCAGTATATTGCCCAAAATCTTGCTCATGTGCGGTGCGGAAACGAACAACACAAACAAATACAACAACGCCCCCACGACAAACGACACTCCGCAGTCAGCAAGCCCTCCACCGAAAATCGCGCAGAATCCCCCGCTGCCAAGTGCAGAGCCAAGAATCTGCTCCCACGCAGGCTTGGGAGCACGCGAACGGATGGCGCAAAGCCGCGCCTTGGCTTCGTCCACCGACTCGCATCTCCCCTCACAGATGTCACGAGACAACTGATTGACTTCCACTACTTTTTCGAGCTGGCAACCTTTGATGGGGATGAATTCGGCATTGGCGTATGCCTTGCCGGTGGTGAATATACCGTTGCTGAGGACGAAGAAATTACGCGCAGTAATGCCGTAATGTCCTGAAATACGGTCCATTGTCTCTTCGACGCGGGAGATTTCCGCGCCGTTTTCAAGCATTATGCGACCGGCCTCTGAGGCCAGTGTGAGTACGTTCTCGTCGTTCATTTTGTAAAGTTAAGATTAATTTCTTTAATTTGTACGAGAAGACGTTTCGAATTATGGGTAAAAACGACATTATACATTTGTTTGAGGCGCATGAAGTCAGGCCGACGGCTAACCGTATCATCATAGCTGAAGCCCTCGCGGACGCCAGACGTCCCCTGTCGCTGACAGAACTGGAAGACATGCTTGAGACCGTAGATAAGTCAGTGATATACCGTTCGTTGTCCCTGTTCAAAGAACACCGCCTGGTCCATATCATTGAAGACGGATCAGACGGTGTACGTTATGAACTTTGCCATTCGCATGACTATCATCATGACGAAGACCAGCATGCTCATTTCTATTGCGAGAACTGTCACAAGACATTCTGTCTTGAAGACACTCCCGTTCCGGAAGTCACACTGCCTGAGGGATTCAAGAAACAGACAGTGAACTACGTGATTAAAGGAGTCTGCCCTGATTGCCGGAAATGACTTCCACTTTCAGTTTGGCGTAAGCCCTGTTGACTTTCTCCAGAGCCTCCCCGACGGTCGGAGCCGTGGCGAGCAGGACGCCGAAGCGTCTGTGGCCGTGCACTTCGGGCTTGCCGAAGAAACGGACCTGTACATCCTCTTCAGAGAGGATGTCTTCCAGACCGCTGAAGACGACCTGATCGCTGTCTCCCTCGACTACGATGGCTTTGGAAGCAGACGGGCCGCGGAAATACACTGAAGGGATCGGAAGTCCCAGCACGGCTCTCGCGTGAAGGGCGAACTCTGACAGATCCTGTGAAATCATGGTCACCATGCCGGTGTCGTGAGGACGGGGAGACACCTCGCTGAAAATCACGTCATCACCGCAGACGAACATTTCCACGCCGAAAATGCCGTATCCTCCCAGGGCTCCAGTGATCTTCACGGCGATTTCCTTTGCGGCTGCAAGAGCCTTGTCGGACATTGCCTGAGGCTGCCAGGACTCACGGTAATCTCCGTCGACCTGATGATGGCCGATAGGCTGGAGCGTCAGGGTGCCGGCCGCATGGCGTACTGTCAGAAGGGTGATTTCATAGTCGAAATTCACAAAGCCTTCGACAATCACCCTGCCGGCGCCAGCACGGCCGCCTTCCTGGGAGATATGCCAGGCTTTGTCCACGTCAGCTTCGCACTTCACGGTGCTCTGGCCGTGACCGGAAGAGCTCATGACGGGCTTCACTACGCAGGGAATGCCGATTTCCTTGATTGCGGCCTTGAACTCGTCATAGTTGTCTGCGAAACGATATGACGCCGTCGGTAGGCCGAGTTCCTCGGCTGCGAGACGTCGGATGCCCTCGCGGTTCATGGTAAGGAATGCCGCTTTCGCCGTAGGAATGACGTTGTAGCCTTCTTTTTCAAGTTCCACGAGGGTAGGTGTCGCGATTGCTTCCACCTCGGGAATGATGAAATCGGGCTTCTCCTGTTCGATAACACGGCGGAGTTCAGCTCCGTCGAGCATGTTGAGTACGTGGCTCCTGTGCGCAACTTGCATTGCAGGGGCCTTAGCGTAGCGGTCGCAGGCGATGACTTCGACACCATAGCGCTGGAGTTCGATCGTCACTTCCTTTCCAAGTTCACCAGAGCCACATAGAAGGGCTCTTTTTGCCACCGGTGAGAGGGGCGTTCCGAGTTTAATCATAAACCTTGGTGTGCAATATCGTTTCTGTAGAACAAATTGTCGCAATGTATCTTGTTAAGGGCGTCATAGACCTTGTCGCGGGCCTGCCTGAGGTTACGGCCGCGGGAAATGGCCATCAACACGCGGCCTCCCGCTGTCACTACACGTCCTTCAGCATCAATCTTTGTGCCCATGTGGACTATATCGACAGCCACATTGTTCAGGCCCTCAATGACATAGCCTTTGTCGTAGCTGCCAGGATAGCCCTTGGAAGCCATCACTACGCCCATAGTCACGTCGTCGCTCCAGACAGGCTGTTTTGCCAGGGCAGCACCCTCGGCAACAGCTTCAAAGACATCCACTATGTCGCTTTCTATGAGAGGGAGCACAACTTCAGTCTCAGGGTCGCCGAAACGGGCGTTGAACTCAATGACTTTCACTCCGCCAGGGGTCTTCATGAGGCCGCCGTACAGCACGCCTGACAGCGGGCAGCCCTCTGATACCATGCCTTTTGCCGTCTTCTCAAGGACCTCGCTAAGTGCGAATGCGCGGTCTTCTTCCGTGATGAAAGGCAATCCGGTATAGGCTCCCATTCCGCCCGTATTCGGACCCTTGTCGCCGTCAAACGCACGTTTGTGGTCCTGAGCCAGCGGCATCGGATATACTCTCTCTCCGTCCACAAAGCACATGAACGAGAATTCAGGGCCGGTGAGGAAGTCTTCCACCACCACTTTGCCGCCGCCGAAATGGCAGTCCAGCAGCATGTCCTTGAGAGCGGCATCGGCTTCTTCCATCGTCTCGGCTATCACGACACCTTTGCCGGCAGCGAGCCCGTCGTATTTCAGCACGGCGGGGAGTGGCCTTCCTGACACATAGGCCAGAGCCTCTTTATAGTCTGTAAAGCTCTTGTAGCCGGCTGTCGGCACGCCGTATTTCTGCATGATGACTTTGGCGAATTCCTTACTCGTCTCAATCCTTGCAGCGGCTTTGGTATGGCCGAATATTTTCAGGCCTTCCGCCCTGAAACGGTCCACAATCCCGACGGCAAGTGCCGCTTCGGGGCCTACAACCGTGAGATCTATGCCCTCTTTCTTTGCGAAAGA
>JAFZPY010000070.1 GCA_017552475.1 Bacteroidales bacterium
CCTCAAGCCTTTCGAGAGGGCAATCGTTGAAGGCGGTGCCATGAGCGTCATGCCTGCCTACAACAAAGTCAACGGCGACCACTGCTCCGAAAACGAGCATCTCCTCAACGAGATTCTCCGCGGTGAGTGGGGCTTCAAAGGCTTCACCGTCAGCGACTGGGGCGGCACACACAGCACCATGGGCGCAATGCTCCACGGTCTCAACGTGCAGATGACCGGTGACAACTATCTCGGTCAGCCTGTTATCGATTCCATAGCCACCGGAGCTCTCACGGAAGATATGGTTGACGAGAAAGTCCGCCAGATTCTCCGTGTCCGCTATGCTATCGAGGCTGTGCCCGCAGACGTCGCCAACACTGTGATGACGTCACAGCCCGAGTGCCAGGATATCGCACGTCAGGTAGCTGAGAAATCCATAGTCCTTTTGAAGAACAACAACGGCATCCTCCCGGTGAACAAAGCTGTCAGGAAGATTGCCGTTATCGGACAGAATGCTGTCCTGAAGACCCAGAGCGGCGGTATGGGCGCAGGCGTAAAGGCCCTCTACGAGGTTACACCCCTTGAGGGCATCATCAAGCGCGCCGGCGTCGACATCGAGGTTGAATACGCTCCGGGCTACAAGAACTTCCCGGGACGTCGTTGGGGACCCGCTCCTTCGGAGCCTGATCCGCTTGAGGCTGCGGCTATTGACGAACCCGCCGATCCTGCTCTTCTCAACGTAGCTGTAAGCCTCGCCAAAGAGGCCGATCTCGTGATTTTCTTCGGCGGAACCAACAAGAGCATCGAGACCGAGGGTTCCGACCGCAAGGATATCAAGCTCCCTTGCGGACAGGAAGAACTCGTCAAGGCTCTCCGCGAAGCAAATCCCAACCTCGTGTCCGTCCTCATCTCCGGCGGCCCCACTGACCTCCAGGTGCTAGAACCCGTATCTGAAGCTATTGTACAGGGTTGGTGGAATGGTACCGAAGGTGGCACGGCTCTCGCCGAGGTACTTTTCGGCGATATAGCCCCTTCAGGAAAACTTCCTTTCACTTTCCCGAGAAAACTGGAAGACTCTCCTGCATTCGCTCTCGGCAACTTCCCTGACAAGAACGCCGGCGGTGACCTCTTCACCCTCATGTTCCGCCCTGATGTCCTGAAGATGTCTCCCGAAGAGCGCCAGAAGCTTATCGATTCGCTTCCGAAGCCCGAGTCACACTACACCGAGGGCTCCCTCGTAGGCTATCGCTGGTTCGATACACGCAATATCAAGCCCATGTATGCTTTCGGTCATGGTCTCTCCTATGTTGATTTCGGCTATAGCGATATCTCCGCCGCCGTCTTCGGTAAGAAAGTCAAAGTGACTTTCACCTTGAAGAACGAGGGCTCAATGCCCGCCGACGAGGTCGCCCAGCTTTACGTCCATCGCGTAGAATCTTCCGTAGTGTGGCCCGAGAAGGAACTCAAAGCCTTCCGGCGTGTCACTCTCGCGGCCGGTGAGTCCAAGAAAGTCACCCTGGAAGTCTCTTTCGACGACCTTCGCTACTGGAACACCGACGCCAACGCCTGGACCCTCGAGCACGGCAAGCTGAATATCCTCGTAGGCTCCGCCTCCGACGATATACGTCTCCAGACAGAATTGGCAATCTAATCTCAGATACGTCATTCTTGGCCAGACTTTTCCCCTCGTCATTCTTGGCCGACAGGCCGAGAATCTCGAAAACAGCCATTTGCCTAAGATCCTCGGGAGCAAGCTCCAAGGATGACGTGCAAAACATTGACCGCGATGCCCTTTTCAGGGTACCGCGGTCTTTTTCAATCACTTGGAAATTCCCGACCTATTTAAACAGCGTCGGGGCCAGAGCCTTGAGGTCTGCGGACCAGGTGGTCCAGGAATGACCGGCCTGAGCGTTCTCCTTGTATTCGTACTTAATGCCGGCGGCGTCGAGGTAGCCGAGAGCCTCCTTGCAGTTCTTGTAGGCTATATCGGCCGGACCGCCCTGGGTGAAGACAAGGGCTTTGAAATTCTTGTTCAGCTTTGAACCGATCTTATTGAGCTGAATATCATCGACATATTTTTTCTGGTTGCCGGGAGAGAAGCTGGAGCTGAGGACCCAGACATGGCTGAAGAGTTCGGGATGCTTGAAAGCTGTCTCGATTGTCTCCATGCCTCCCATTGAGAGACCTGCCATGGCGCGGTGGGCCTGATCGGCGGCGACACGGTAATTAGCCTCTACAAAAGGGATGATGCTATTGACCATGTCCTCACCGAAGAGGGGTACCTCACCCATCATGTCGCTGGTATGGATTGTGCCGTTGGGCATTACAACGATCATGGGCACCATCTTGCCCTCTGCGAGGAGCTGGTCAAGGATCCACCCCGCCGCACCGACTCCGGGCCATGATGCGTCGTTGTCACCGCCACCGTGGATGAGATAGAGCACCGGCAGCCTGTCGGCCGATTTTTCGTATCCTGCAGGGGGCCAGACGTGCATGCGTCGCATCTGTTTCAGCGTCGTTGAATAATACCAGCGCTGGGCTACTGCGCCGTGGGGTATGTCGGTCTGGATGCCATAGGGATTGCCGACATTGAGGATAGAAGCCTGCTCGCCGGACAGGGGAGCCTTGGGGTCCTGTACGCGCACGCCGTCCACCGTGAAGGAGTAGCGGAAGCATCCTTCCGACAGACCCTCGCATACGCCCTGCCATACGCCGTTGTCGGCCTTGACGAATTTTACGGGTTTGTCCCATGGAAGGTCTCCGCTGACGGACACGCTTTCTGCTTTGGGAGCATAGATTTGAAATAGCACTTTGCCGTCCGCAAGCACTCGTGTGCTCTGGAGGGTGTCGTTGGGTGTCGGCTGTCGGAACCAGCCCTGGGCATTGGCGCCCGCTGTGCATGCCATGAGCAATGCAGTTGATAAGAGGAATTTGTTCATTGGTTAAAAAGTGTGTTTTCACAAAGATACTCCACCCGCCGCTCTTCCTTTTACCCGTTCTGTCCAAATGTTTTCCACCATGTTTAAACTGCTTGGAACACACATGGCAAATACCTAAATTTGAAGAAAACACATACACACATGAAACGGATAATCACACTTGCAGCCCTTGCATGCCTTGCTGTCGGCGCATACGCCCAGCAGGCCCTCGGCCCCGGCACGGGCATCGTGTCGCCCGAGATCAACCCCGACCACACAGTCACATTCCGCTATTTCGGCCCCAAAGCCATCAAAGTGCAGGTGACCGGTGACTTCCTTCCCACGCGCGCCGTAGAATATGAGGTAGAAGGCCACAAGCTCACCTTTGACGCTCCCGGTGTCGCGGACCTCAAAGAGGGCCCCAAGGGTATTTGGGAATACACCACTGCACCCCTGACCGGCGAACTCTACTCCTACAGCTTCCTCGTCGACGGTGTCCGCACCATGGATCCCTCCAACATCTACCAAAACCGCGACATCGCTACATGGACCAATATCTTCCTTATTTCTGCCAATGAAGGCGACCCCGGCTGGTACTACAGCGTCCACGATGTGCCCCATGGCTCAGTTAGTCACCAATGGTATGACAGCCCCACTCTGGGAAAACAACGCCGCCTGACCGTCTACACCCCCGCCGGATATGAAAACGGCAAAGCCAAATATCCTGTCCTCTACCTCCTTCACGGCTCCGGAGGCGACGAAGAGGCCTGGAGCGATCTCGGCCGTACAGCGCAGATCATGGACAATCTGATAGCCGAGGGTAAGGCGGAGCCAATGATAGTGGTAATGCCCAACGGAGTCTGGTTCAATCAGGCCGCTCCCGGCGAAGCAGTCAACATGTTCCAGCCGACAATGCAGAACAGCCGCTCCCAGAGCACGGCTGAAATAGAGGAAAGCTTCCCTGACGTCATGTCATTCATTGAAAACAACTACCGTGTCGCCAAAGGCTACGCCAATACCGCCGTCGCCGGCCTTTCCATGGGCGGCCGCCAGTCCTGCATGCTATCCCTCAGCTATCCGAAAAAGTTCGGCTATGTCGGCCTCTTCTCCGGAGTTGCCGTTCCCGACGGCAACGAGGCTGCCTTTGACGCTGTCTTTGCTGCCCATCCCAAACTCTACTGGATTGGCTGCGGCAAGTCCGACGGCATCATGGTCAACTCGCGTAAACTTAAAGAGTGGTGCGATTCCCGCGGCTATCCCGTTACTCTCTACGAATCTGATGGCGGTCATATCTGGCGTAACTGGCGCACATATCTCACGCTCTTTGCCCAGCAACTGTTCAAATAACGTCCTGCCGTTCGTTTTCGAGATTCTCGCCCCTTCGGGTCAAGAATGACGTATTAAAGATTTGTGACATCAATGTCGACCTTCCGTAGGAGGGGAGACTTGATCATGTCCTGGGGATTGGTGCCGAGAGTATCCTGTGGAATTGTAGAATTGATGGAGGCGAATAGTTGCTGCCAGTAGACGGGGAATTCGCCGTCGGGCCCTTTGAAGTTCATCGGGGCGGCTGGAAGGATGGGGACGCCATTCTCGTCCAGATAGGAATCGCGGACGAGTTCTGTGCAGTATCTGGCTCCGTTGTCCGGCAGGAAATATACGTCGTACGGCTCTCCGATGGCTTTCTTCGCGTTTTCTACCAGGTCTTTCGGCCCGTTTTTGAAGCGATACACTTCGAATAGGGGATATGAACCGTCGCGAAGGGTGAAGTCCTTCAGAAAGTCCTGCAGGGGATACCTCGCGACACCGCGTTTGATAGTGGCGTCAATGATCCATATTGTGTCATTGGCGCTTTCCAGTATCGCGGTGTGTATGTAATTGATATCCGAACCGTCACCAGTCGCGGCAACGATGCCGCTGCTCATAGACGTGGTATCGAGTGAAAAGTCCATCGGCAGCCCTACGAACAGCAGGTCACCGCTTTTTATCGCTGGTCTTTCGGCGCAGGCGGTGATGATGAGCGCGGTGAAGAAAATCAGTACTTTTTTCATGTTTTATTATCGCTTTCGGGATCCTCGGGGCGAGCCCAAGGATGACGGGTTAGATTGTCGCCAGTGATGACTGGGGGCGTCGGGCACAAATATAACAAAAAAAGTCAAGCTTTATAGCCTGACTTTTTTCTGTGCTCCCTCAGGGGCTCGAACCCTGGACCCCAACATTAAGAGTGTCGTGCTCTACCAACTGAGCTAAGGAAGCAAACTCTCTGGTTTTTTAGTGATTCGTTCGGGGCTCGAACCCGAGACCCCAACATTAAAAGTGTTGTGCTCTACCAACTGAGCTAACGAATCTTTCCATTCCGTTTCGGGTTGTCCTCGAATTGGGATTGCAAATATCGGGACTTTTTCCGAATACTCCAAATGTTTCAGGGATTTTTTATCATTTTTTTTGAGTGTAGTCCTTGATGTGTTGCTCGTCCTGCAGGCGGAATATGAGGATGCGGCCGTCGGATTCGGAGACAATATAGCCGTTAAGTCCTTGGACTATTACGCTTTTAGCGCTGGATGCATGGACTATGCAGTCGTGGCAGTCGACGAGGCGGATGTCCGGGCCGATGGTGGCGTTGTTGTCGTTGTCGGAGGGGGTGTGTGCTTTTATGCTGCCCCAGGTGCCCAGGTCGCTCCAGCCCAGGTCATCGGCGACGACGTGGATGTCATTGGATTTTTCCATTACCGCG
>JAFZPY010000071.1 GCA_017552475.1 Bacteroidales bacterium
CATTCCGACTGAACGCCCTGTTCAGACTCGCTCTCGCTACGGCTCACGTCCCTGAAGGACTTAACCTCGCCGGAATGAAGCAACTCGTAGGCTCATTATGCAAAAGGCACGCCGTCGCACCTCTCGATGCTCCGACCGCTTGTAAACGAACGGTTTCAGGTTCTGTTTCACTCCCCTGTTCGGGGTGCTTCCCACCTTTCCCTCACGGTACTGGTCCACTATCGGTCTTCCGGAAGTATTTAGCCTTGCGAGATGGTCCTCGCAGATTCAGACAGGATTCCACGTGTCCCGCCCTACTCAGGTGGCAAACTCGACCTCATCACGTTACCTGTACGGGGGTATCACCCTCTGTGCCGCGAATTTCCATCCGCTTCCAGTTCCTGATAAGGTCTTTATGTCTGCTCCTACAACCCCAGAAACGCCGTAACGCCTCTGGTTTAGGCTCTGCCCCTTTCGATCGCCACTACTCAGGGTATCGATGATTTCTTTCTTTTCCTGCAGGTACTAAGATGTTTCAGTTCCCTGCGTTCGCCCTCAACTTTTGTTGAGTGACTGGTCTTCAACCAGCCGGGTTGCCCCATTCGGAAATGCGCGGATCAAGTCCTGTTTGCAGATCCCCGCGCCTTATCGCAGCTTACCACGTCCTTCCTCGCCTCCGGATAGCCTAGGCATCCTCCGTTCGCTCTTTCTTCCTTTTTCTGAATGAATCATCCCTCTCTTCATGCAAGCCTCGCGACTCGCACAATCAAGGATAATTACGAACTCTTTTTTTGCCTTGAAATTGTAGTCCCTATTATCAACAACGAAAAAACTCGTTATCATTAATACAGACTATCTTCTGTTGCTTTCTTTACCTCGTTATCTATTCTCTCAGTATTGTCAATGAACTCTCTTCTCGTTCGAAGAGCAAGCCCGTCGTGAAGCTTTCCGTAGAGGTCGCTCCCGAACGGGAATGCAAAGGTAGTAACTTTTTCCGAACCCACAAATTTTTTTAATCTTTTTTCGCTTTTTTCCGCATCTGCCCCTATACAGGACACGTCAAAAAGATAAAAAACAGCTAAAACAACAAAGAAACGTATAAATCTTACGTCCGGCCTGCTTTTTTATTTGGACAATCGATACAATACTGCCTAACTTGCATACGACCAAAATTATCTGGACATGAAAACACTGCTATTCACACCCGAAGAAGTCGCCGCACTCAAGGCGAAGTATCCAAGATTCAACGAACCATGGGAAGACAAAGAAGATGAAGACCTTAAGACCCGGTTCGATCACGCTACCCCTATAAAGGACATAGCGATCTCCATGGGACGTTCGGAAAACTCCATCCGAATGCGTCTCATGCAAATCGGGATAGTATACCCGAATCTTTCGCGTGCAGGAGAACCATGGACGGAGGACGATACCTCCCGCCTTCAAAAGCAATATGGATCCGGTTGGAAAGTCTCCCAATGCGCACGATGGCTCGGGCGTACACGTGAAGAGGTTCGAGACAAGATGGGGGAGCTCGGCCTCACCGAAACCCCGGGCGAAAAACACAAGGAATGGAAGGCCGCTCTTGTGCGCACCGTGATAGAGCTATTCCGTAGCGGCATGACAGAGGAAGAAATCACCTTGCGTTTAATATAGGTATTTTCTATATTTGTATCCCTTATATAAATAAGAGACACACAAACGCAACATGGAAAAACACAAATTGAGCCTGCCGGAGAATGCGCACCGCGAACTCAACCCCGGCGAAAAGTATCAGCCCCTCCTCTCTTCCGAGAAAAAAATCCCCGAGGTCACCCTCTACTCCGTATTGATGGGCCTTTTGATGGTCGTTCTCTTTTCGGCCGCCGCAGCCTATCTCGGACTTAAGATAGGGCAGGTCTTCGAAGCAGCCATACCGATCGCCATCATTGCAGTGGGCGTATCCAGCACCCTCGGCAGAAAAGGTTCGCTAGGTCAGAACGTTATCATACAGTCCATAGGCGGCTGTTCAGGCGCTATCGTGGCAGGAGCCATATTCACCCTCCCTGCCCTCTACATACTGCAGGGCAAGACCGACGCGGCCGGCAACCTGCTCTACCCGGGACTCCAGGTGAATTTCACCCAGATGTTCCTGTCGTCCCTTCTCGGAGGTATCCTCGGCATACTCTTCCTGATCCCATTCCGCAAATACTTCGTACAGGAGATGCATGGCAAATACCCCTTTCCTGAGGCCACGGCCACAGCCGAAGTGCTTGTCAACGGAGAGGGCGGCGGCGAAGGTGCCAGGACTCTCCTGGTGAGCGGTCTCATCGGTGGTCTCTATGATTTCATCGTATCCACCTTCGGCTTCTGGTCCGAGACCGTCACCACCACCGTCGTTTCATTCGGCCAGACCATCGCCGACAAAGCCAAGGTCATCCTCAAACTGAACACAGGTGCAGCCGTCCTCGGGCTTGGATATATCATAGGTCTCAAATATGCTTTCATCATATGCTGCGGTTCCCTTCTCGTGTGGCTTGTCATCATTCCGATGATCAATCTCATCTGGGGCGGAAGCGTCATCGACCTGATGAACACCGGCGTCACCACCATGATAGGAGACATGAGCGCCGACACCATATTCAAGGACTACGCCCGCCACATCGGCATCGGCGGCATCGCCACAGCCGGAATTATCGGCATCATCAAATCCTTTGGCGTCATCAAAAGCGCCATAGGCCTCGCCTCAAGCGAGTTCAGGCGCAAGGATGGCGGATCCAGCGAAAAAGTCAGCCGCACCGACCGTGACATCCCGATGAAGACCGTCACCACCGCCATCATCATCACCCTTCTCGCCGTATTCGCGTTCTTCGCATTCGGCGGCGTGGTCACCAACATCTGGCAGGCCCTCATAGCCCTCGTCGTCGTCGCCGTCATCTCATTCCTCTTCACGACAGTTGCTGCCAACGCCATCGCAATCGTAGGCAGCAATCCCGTCAGCGGCATGACTTTGATGACCCTCATCCTCGCATCACTCGTCCTCGTCGCAGTCGGGCTCAAAGGCAACGCCGGCATGGCCGCCTCCGTCATAATCGGCGGCGTGGTCTGCACGGCACTATCCATGGCAGGAGCCTTCATCACCGACCTCAAGATCGGCTACTGGATCGGCACCACTCCCGCCAAACAGGAGGGCTGGAAATTCCTCGGCACCCTCGTCGCAGCCGCTACCGTCTGCGGAGTTATGCTCATCCTCAACAAGACCTACGGATTCGTCGGCTCCAATGCCCTCGTCGCACCCCAGGCCAACGCCATGGCCGCGGTCATCGAGCCGATGATGAACGGAGGAGGCGCGCCATGGCTCCTCTATGGCATCGGCGCCCTCATCGCCATCACCCTCACCATCTTCAAAGTACCCGCACTCCCCTTTGCCCTCGGTATGTTCATTCCAATCGACCTGAATCTCCCACTCCTCGTCGGCGGCGCCATCTCATGGTTCGTAAGCACACGCTCCAATGACCAGGCTGTCAACAAAGCCCGCAGCAGCAAAGGCACGCTCATTGCATCAGGCTTCATCGCCGGCGGAGCCCTCATGGGCGTAGTCAGTGCAGTGCTCCGTTTCGCCGATGTTGACTGGTTCCTCACCGGCTGGAACGCCACCTGCGGCGAAGCCCTCGCCATCATCCCATTCATCGGCATCATAGCCTACGTCATCACAAGTTCAATGAAAGCCAGACCAGAAGAATAATATATAATAATGGAAAACATACTCGACCGCTTCCTCCGCTACGTCTCCATAGACACCCAGTCCAATGAAGAATCAGAGACGCAGCCATCAACAGCAAAACAGCTCAACCTCCTTCGCATGCTCAATGACGAGTTGCGCGCCATGGGCGTAGATTCCTCAATCGACGAATACGGCTACGTCATGGCCTCCATCCCGTCCAACATTGACAAGGACGTCCCCGCCGTAGGCTTCATCGCCCACGTCGACACCGCCCCGGACGCCTCAGGAGCAGATATCAAGCCGCAGATCATAAAGGACTACGATGGCTCCGACATTGCCCTCAAGGGTGTACCGGGCCTGTTCTTACGTCCCTCCGAATTCCCGGAAATGCTCAAATACAAAGGGCAGACCCTCATTACCACAGACGGCACCACTCTCCTCGGAGCTGACGACAAAGCCGGTGTCGCTGAAATCATGAACGCCGTGCAATACCTAGTGGAGCATCCCGAAGTCAAACACGGTCCCATCAAGATAGGTTTCACCCCAGACGAGGAAATCGGCCGCGGCGTAGTCAAATTCGATGTCGCCCGGTTCGGAGCCGAATACGCCTACACCATGGACGGCGGCGAGATCGGCGAACTCGAATTTGAAAACTTCAACGCAGCTTCCGCCAAGATCCACATCCAGGGCCGCAACATCCATCCGGGCAACGCCAAAGGCAAGATGAGAAACGCCATACTCATCGCCCAGGAGCTCAACAGTCTCCTCCCCGTGGACCAGCGCCCCGAATACACGGAACACTACGAAGGCTTCTTCCACATTATCCGCTTCCAAGGCACTGTCGAGGAGGCTGACTTCGCCTACATCATCCGGGACCACGACCGAGCCCTCTTCGAGCAGAAGAAAGATACCATACGCCGTTGCACCGACTTCATCAACAGTCGTTACGGTGAAGGTACCGCCACCCTGACCCTCACGGACCAATACTTCAACATGCGTGAGAAAGTCGAACCGCACTACCACATCATTGACAAAGCTGTCAAAGCCATGGAGCGCGAAGGCATAAAAGCCCGCATCCAGCCCATCCGCGGCGGCACCGACGGAGCCAATCTCAGTTTCAAGGGACTTCCCTGCCCCAACATCTTCGCCGGCGGGCACAACTTCCACGGCAAGATGGAATACATCCCCCTCGAAAGCATCGAAGCCGCATCCAGAGTAATCCTCAACATAATTGACCTCTTTGCAGAATAATATGAACGACAACCAAGCGCAAACAGTCCATTGCATCAACACCGGCAAGTCCTATGGCATCACACCCGGCGAGACGCTCAAATCCCTCTCCGAGCGCGAATGCAGCAACGTCACCGACCCCAAGAGCGGCAGGACATACCCTGTCCTCGCGGCCCTCGTTGACCACAAACTCAAGGAGCTGTCCTACAACATGATCTACAACCATGAGATCGAATTCATCGGATACAACCATCCCGACGGCAGGCGCACATACATCCGCTCACTGTGCTTCCTGGCGCAGTACGCCGTGCGGGAGCTTTTTCCCGATCTCATATTCGTCGTAGACCACTCCCTCCCCACAGGACTGTACTGCAAAATGGTTGAGGCCCGCCTCGACGAGGACGGCCGCACAATAGCCCATCTCCTTTCCAAAGAAGATATCAACGCCATCCGCGGCCGGATGCGCGAGCTTGTGGCGAAAGACCTTCCTTTTACCAAGAAAAAGATCCCCACATCAGACGCCATAGAGTTGTTCACGGCCAATAAACAATACGCCAAGGCAAACCTCCAGCGCTCCCTGGGCAAGTTCTTCTGCAACACCTACTATCTCAACGGTCAGGCCGACTCCTTCCATGGTCCCCTGGTCTACTCCACCGGAGAGCTCAAGACATTCGATCTGTATCCGTTCAAAGATGGCTTCTGCCTGCTTATCCCCGCCTCTTCCAACCCCGACAAGGTCACCGGCATCATCCCTCAGGAGAAGCTCTCCGCCACCCTCGACGAATACTCCGACTGGTGCCAGATAACAGGCATCCTCGGCGTCGGCACCCTCAATGACTCCCTTCTGAACGGTGATGCGACACAGCTGATAAACATAGCCGAAGCCCTTCAGGAGCGCAAATTCACCGAGATTGCCAACATGATATATGAAAACCGCAAAAGAATCAAGATCATCTTCATCGCAGGCCCTTCGTCCAGCGGCAAGACATCTTCTTCCCTGCGGCTGGCTATCCAGTGCCGCGTCCTCGGCCTCAACCCTAAAGTCATTGAACTGGACAACTACTTCGTCGACAGGGAGCATACCCCCAAAGATGAAGACGGGGACTTCGATTTCGAAGCGCTTGAAGCGATGGACCTTCCGCTACTGAATGACCACCTCAACCGTCTCCTTGCCGGGGAGGAGGTCGAAATCCCCCGCTACGACTTCAAGGCAGGCAAGCCCCGATACGAGGGCAACATGCTACACCTCAACGAGAACGACATTCTCATCATGGAAGGAATCCATGCCCTCGACCCGGCCATGGTGCCAGGCGTGGACAACTCGCGCATCTTCCGCATCTATGCCTCAGCCCTCACATCACTCAACCTCGACGAGAACAACTGCCTCTCCACCTCAGACAACAGGCTGCTCCGCCGTATCGTACGTGACAACCGCACACGCGGCATCAGTCCGGAGCAGACGATTCTCCGGTGGCAGAGCGTACGCAAAGGCGAGAACAAATACATTTTCCCCTTCCAGGAAAACTGCGATGCCATGCTCAATACAGCGCTTATCTATGAGCTCCCGCTTCTGAAATACTACGCAGAACCTCTTCTGAGGCGCATTCTTCCCACATCCCCCGCCTATGGTGAGTCTATCCGACTGATCAAATTCCTCGCCTGCATAGTCGCCCTTCATCCCGAAGAGATTTCCGCCATCCCTCCCACATCCATCATGCGCGAATTCATCGGCGGGCAGACCCTCTGAGACGAGAATCGTTCTCGAGGTTCTCGACCTGACGGTCAAGAATGATGCGTGTTAATATGGCGCCGCCAGGCGCCGCATCGCAGCGCCAGCGAGATTGTCGAAGACAATCGAAGCAGCGAAGATGCCCGCGAAACATTAGTGTAGCTGTATACTCCACCGGGGTGGCTGCATAGCAGCCGGGGGTCAGATGTTACGTTCAGTTAACTGACCGTAAACTGATAGCGAAACCACCGGAGGCGACCATGTGGATGGGAAGGGTGGTCTTGGAGGTGACGGTCTTGCGGGTGATGGTGTATGACTGGGAGTTGGTCTCGTAGTCAGCGTCGGGACCGTCGGCGTAGATGGTGGCTTCGTATTTGACGCCCTTAGGAAGGAAATCAAACTTCAGCTTGATATCGCGAGCTTCAGGGCCGCAGACACCGCCGACATACCAGACGTCGCGCGGAGTGGCGCCGACGAGGTCATCGGCAGTGGCGTTCTCAGGGAGAGCGTAGACAAAGCGTGCAGCGCCGCTGAGGGCGTTCTTACGACCATCGGCGAGTCTGGCGACACTCTCCTGCGCGGCATTGAGGGTCGAGAGCTTGGGGTGACGTGCAGTGACGATGTGGTCGCCGGGCTCTGCGGAGATATAGACCGATTTATCCCAATCTACAGCCACGTCCTTGATGAACTTGAACGCATCTTTGAAACGGTCGTAGTTCTCAGGATAATCCGCCGCCATCTGAAGGGGAGAATAGAAAGTCACGTAGATACCGAGCTGGTTGGCAATGGTGTAGCGCAAATGCTCGTCACTCCATGAATTGATCTTGGAAAGGTCATGTTCAAAGATGCCGGGAGTGAAATCCATCGGACCACCCTGCAGACGGGTGAAGGGCAGGATGGATGTGTGTCCGGGAGGAACGGTGCTCTTGAACTCGGTGCCCATTGCAGCTTCGTTGCCGATAAGGTTGGGATATGTACGGCAGAGGCCGGTGGGGCGCACGGCCTCATGGGCATTGACCATGATATGTTTCTCCGCAGCCTTGGTGACGCAAAGGAGGTAGTGATTGATGATGGGCTGGCTGTAGTGATATTCACCGTAAGGGATGATGTCACCGACGTAACCGCTCTTGACGGCGTCGTAGCCATATTTGTTCATCAGGTCGTAGGCCTTGTCGATATGGCGTTCGTAATTGACCGTGGATGAGGAGGTCTCGTGGTGCATAATGATGCGGATGCCCTTTTCATGGGCATAGGCGTTCAGGGCCGCGATGTCAAAGTCGGGATATGGAGTGACGAAATCGAATACGTAGTCCTTGAAGTTGCCAATCCAATCTTCCCAGCCTTCGTTCCAGCCTTCGACGAGGATGGCATCGAAACCATTGGCCGATGCATAGTCGATGTACTTGCGGACATTCTCGTTGTTGGCTCCGTGGGTATCGTTGGGAGTGGCCTTGGAGTAGTCGGTCACGCCAAGCTGCACTGAAGGATAGTCATCCGTATAAGACCAGGAGGAGTCTCCGGCGATCATCTCCCACCAAACTCCCATGTACTTGGTGGGATGTATCCAGGATACATCGTCAAGGGCGCAAGGATCGTTGAGATTGAGTATAAGACGCGAAGCAAGGACATCCGTGGCCTTGGGAACGACCATAACGGTCCTCCAGGGCGTCTTGCAGGGAGCCTGCATGCGGCCCTTGACGCCGAGGGCGTCGGGAGTGAGCCATGTGCGGAAGGTGAAGGTCTTGTCGTCAAGGTCAAGATTGGTGGTCGGATAGTTGACGACGGCAGCCTCATGGATATTTATATACAGGCCTTCGTCTGTCTTCATCTGAAGGGCGGTCTGGACGGCCGTGGGGCTTACGAATGTCTCGGAAGCATTGCCAATGCGTACTTCATCGGTAAGTCCGCGGATCTCGGAGAGCTTGCTGCGGGTATAGAAGTATTCCTGGGTATCGTAGTCACCGGATATCCACCATGCGGTGTGGTCGCCGGTCATGGCGAATTCGGTGAGCTCCTCACGGATATTGAAATAATTGAGAGCATTGTCCTGCGGGAATTCGTAGCGGAGGCCGAGTCCGTCATCATAGAGACGGAAACGGATGTCCATCCTGCGGCCTGACGGCTGTGAGAGCGAGACTTTCATCTCATTGTAGCAGTTGCGGATTTCTGCTTCCTCTCCCCAGACCGGCTGCCAGGTCTCGTCAAGGGAATCATATACCACATTGTCAACGGAAAAACCGCTGTGGAGATCGGCATCGTCGCCGAAGAGGTCGAAACCAAGGCGGCTCGTCTTGACAACGGCCTGGTCTCCCCTCGTGAGCGAGTAGGTCGGGGTACCGTTTTCAGCAAGTGTAAACTCAAGGGAGAGGACTCCTCCCGGACTTTTCAGCGTCTCGGCTGAGAGGGTGATGCCCGCGAAAAGAGCGGCAGCGGCAATCAGTAAGTGTGTTTTATTCATTTTAGCTATCAGTATTGTACTATCAATGCGGTTTTAGGCGGGACGACCGTTTCAGGTCCGACGGTCAGGGTCTCACCGGTGACGATGTCTACACCTTCGGACAGGCCGTAATTTATCTCATAATAAGTGTCCCAGGGTATTTTCTTGTCTTCAAGCGAATTGTTGACGAATACAAATATAACTGATTCTTCCGAATGACGGAAATATGCATAGGTATTATCACGTGTCATGTAATGGAGCGTCCCTCCCTCCTGCACTGTACGACAGCCTTTCCGCCACTGGAAAAGCTTTCTCGCATAATCATGCAGTTCAGCGGCCGAACCGTAATCAGCCACGTCGGTCCTGCCTCCTGCAATACGCCCCTCTTCAGAGAAAAGGTCTATGCTGTCTCCGGGCCAGCCACCTGGGAAATCAATGCGTTTGGAGCCGTCGGACCACTCCGAAGGGTGAGCGCAGAACATCATCTCATCTCCGTAATATAGCTGAGGAATGCCACGGAGGGTGGCGAGCATCGCAAGTGCAAGCTTGACCCTCCGCGGGTCTCGTCCGAGCACGTCGCCCGTTCGCGGATGATCATGATTGGCAAAAAAAGTCATTATATTATTCACGTCAGCATAGGCGAAGTCATGAGCCAGCGAACCGTAGACACGCGACATACCTTCGCCCCAGCCGGGGGTGTCCTCGGTGAGGGCAGTCATAACAGCTTCCCGCAGGGGGAAGTCCATGATCGAAGGAAGATTGGAATCAAAACCGTCGTGGTTGCTGGCCCCGTGCTGCCAATAGGCAAGCTGGGGGACACTTGTGTCCCAGCACTCGCCGACTATGTTCATGCCCGGATACTCATCGGTCACCGCCTTACACCACCGGCTCATGGGGCCGGGTTCGTTGTAGGGATATGTGTCCACGCGCAGGCCGTCAAGTCCGGCGTATTCAATCCACCAGATGGCCCACTGCTGGAAATACTTGAGTACATAGGGATTGTCAAGGTTCATGTCGGGCATGCTGGGGACGAACCATCCGCTTTCCTGCAGGTTGCGGTCATAAGAGGATGCATAAGGATCCATGTAGGAGGAAAAAACAACATTGGTCCCCGTATACTCATCAAATTTATGATACCAGTCATCAAAAGGAGCGTCCTTCATCCACCAGTGAGCCGTGCCGCAGTGGTTGGTGACGATGTCCATTATGACTTTGAGTCCCCTGGCGTGGCACTCGTCGACGAATGTCCTATATAGCGCATTATCACCGAAGCGCGGATCGATGTGATAATAATCGCCACAGGCGTAACCGTGATAGGAGCCCTCGGCTTCATTGTCAAGAAGAAGCGGAGTGCTCCATATAGCGGTTGCGCCAAGATCGGCGATGTAGTCGAGATGGTCGATGATGCCCTGAAGGTCACCGCCATGACGGCCGGAATGGGCGCTGCGGTCGGATTTCTCGGCCATGGCCGGGACGCTCCACCGGACGGCAGAGCCGTCGTCATAGGGGCGTCCCGCGAGCGTGGAGAATCCGTCGTCGTTGGACGGATCACCGTTGGCGAAGCGGTCGGGCATGATGAGATAGACCATATCTGCTCGTGTGAAACTCTCCCTGGCTGCAGAGCCGGGCTCACGACCGCGAATGATATACGGATGCCTGATACGCTCCGAACCCGTGTCGAATATGAGGTCGTATGTACCAGCCTTGGCATTGGCTGCAATCGATACATCCACGAAAATGAAATCCGGATGGTCAGCTTTATGGACAGACTTGACTTTAATCCCGGGAGCACCTTCAATACTAACTGAAGCACAGGATATGTCTTTGCCCTGTACGAGAAGCTGCAGGTCGGTCTTCATGCCGGTCCACCAGGAAAGCGGTTCGACGCGGAGGGTATTGGACTCGTACCTGTATCCCCATGGCTCGATAGCGGTGCCATCCGGAAGGTCAAGGGCAGCACCAGTGAGATTGACTACAACTTGTACTTTATTGCCGTAGGCTGAGCGAGTGAAGGCAAGTACACCTTCCGGATAACCGTCAAGCCAGACTATCTCTCCCCCGCGTTCTCCAGCGAGGAGGGCCGGATTGGAATGTCGGAAGGCTATTAGGTCCTTGAAGAAGGCTGTGTACGAATTGGCGGTCCAGTCTGTGACGGGATCTTTTTCAAAAAACTCCAGACGACGGTCCAGGCCAATTTCCTGACCGGTGTAGACCAGCGGCTGTCCCTGAGGGAGAGTGAAGCAGAGCACCGCGAACGCCCTGGCGGCATCGCCCATGCGTTCGAACTCGGTGCCGGCCCAGCTATTCTCATCATGGTTGGAAGTGAACATCAGCCGGAAAGCCTCACGGGGGAAACGTTCCGCATCACGGGATATATAATCCCTGAGGCTGTCCGGGGTTTTGCGTCCCTGGGCGATATCGTTCATTATATGATGGAGTTCCCAAGCATAGTTTGCATCAAAAGTAACCTTTGGATCTGCCAGCTCCGCCTTTTCAGCCTCAGCGAGGAAATATGCATCGGGATAGTCGGACTTAAGCTGCGGAAGTATTCCGTACCAGAATGCAGCAGGCATCTCGGCCGCGGCATCGCACCGGAACCCGTCCACGCCCTTGTCGAGCCAGAATCTCATGCAGCTGTCCTGTGCAGCCCATACGTCATGATTATCGTAATTGAGACTGCGGGTGTCGGTCCAGTCATATTCGTACGTGGCGTTGCCAAGAGAGTCGCGTTCATAGAAATCCGCAGGTCGCGTCGTCATCCAGACATGGTCCGGGGCCGTCTGGTTCGCGACCCAGTCCAGGATGACCTTGAAGCCTTCCCTATGGGCTGAGGCAAGAAGGTCTTCGAAGTCCTGCATGGTGCCGAACTCAGGATTGACCTTGCGATAGTCGGAAATGGCATAATAGGATCCGAGCGAGCCTTTGCGCTCCACTTCACCTATTTCATACATGGGCATAAGCCAGAGGACATCCACGCCGAGGTCCTTGAGGCGTGGAAGCTGAGCCTCGACGGCCTTGAATGTCCCCTCTTCGGAGAACTGGCGTATATTGACCTCATATATGACCGAGCTGTAGGTCCATTCGGGATGCGCAGGACTCTCCTCACGGGAGGCGCAACTCCCGAGAAATATCGAGACCGCTGCCACGACTATTAGTACTCTTGTCTTCATATTGTGTTTGTTGTGTGTTATTGGAGGAATACGGCTGATGAATTTGCTTCCAGGGTCAGTTTGCCGTCATTTATCCAGCCGCTGCCGAGAAGGGCTACCGGATTGTCGAGGGTAGCGGAGACGGAGACGGTACGTGCAGAAGAGGCGAGGTTGTGGATGACAAACATCCTCTCGTCTCCTTCAGTCATGTACCATGCCGCAAACGAATTATCACCGAGGCCGATGACAGGCGTCATCGTGCCGGAAGCAAGTGAAGGATATGTGTTGCGCAGGCGCGCAAAAGTCTTGTAGACATTGAGGAGCGAGGTGGCATCGGCCTCCTGGGCCTCAACGGACATGTCTGCCGTGAGCATGGTGTTGTCGACTTTGCCACCCAGTGAGGCACTGGCACATTGCCTGGCGGCACGGTCCCAAAGGACTGGAGTGCGGACGTATTCGTCGCCCCTGTCCTTGGTGCCCCAGTAGCCGAGTTCCTCGCCCTGGTAGATGAACGGTTTTCCGCCTCCGGTCAGGAGCATTGCGGCGGCCTGCTTTTCGAGGGCTATGTCCCGCCCGAGGTCGCTGGCCGCACGGTTCTGGTCATGGTTGGTCATGAAGACCGAGGTGATGGCATCGCTGCGCACGGCCTTGTGGTCGTCGATATATCCTGCCACGGTGGAAGCGAACCCGCTCCCGTTGCGGCCAGTCAAGGCACTCTTGAGCGCGCCCCAATAGCCGAATTCGAAGCAGGAGTTAATGCCCTCATAGTATTTCTTTTCCTGAGCATGCGAGAGCCAGGCCTCACCAACCATGAAAATGTCTCCTTTCCGTCCGGAGTCGTGCCATGTAGTATTGCATCGGTCGTACCATTGGCGCAGGAATGCGGGATTGGCTTCTCCGGTATTGTTCTGGTATATCCAGGCCACGGCGTCAAGACGGAATCCGTCCACGCCCATTCCTATCCACTTGTCGGCTGTGAGTGCAAGAGCCTTGAAAGCCGGCGACCCGGAAGCCGTGGCGTATGGCCCGTAATCAAAATCCGGCATGGATTTATCAAAGCTGGCGAAGTACCATGTAGTCTGCCCGAGAACTATGTCGGATGCGGTGGTGTTATCCAGCTGGAATGGCTCCCCGAATGTGAGTGTCGAAGTCCCAGGGCGTCCTCCGTACTTGGTACCGCCCCCCCAGGTGGAGAGGGAGGTACGCACAAGGAAGCCCCAGTCGGTGTCAATGTCCAATATTCCCTCATAAATCCCGGAAGACGTCTCTGTCAGACCATATGTCAGGCCGTTACCATAATATACCCACATGCCGGAGTTGTCATCAGAAGGCATGGGCTCATCCGAGACGACCGTAGCGGTGATAGTCCTCGCACTCCAGTCAAGCAGGAAGTGAAGCCTGCCGCTGAAGCCTTTCAGGGCATGCCATGCTCCCATTCCGGGAGAGGAGGCACCACCGTAGTTGTGTACAAGTCCGGCGCTGACATCGTCGTCAGGATTGCTGGAAGTAACATAAAAATCCACGTAAGGACTGTTTCCAGGGGCTTTTGCCTGCTGAAACCACTCGTTATCGCTACCGCTGTGATTGAGCACATAGTCCATGTAAACGGCAATGCCCTTGGAATGGGCCTTGGAGATAAGGTTACGGAAATCCTCCTCCGTTCCGAATCTGGGGTTGAGTGAAGCATAGTCACTCACGTCATACCCATGATAAGACGACGAGGGATGGGCGGGCGAAAGCCAGATGGCAGTCACTCCGAGAGCATCAAGATAGTCCAACTTGGAAGATATACCGTTGAAATCGCCTATACCATCACCGTCGCTGTCGGCGAACGAGTATATCAGGAGCTGATATGTCAGTCCTGAGCGTTTCTGCCCGTCAAAAGTCACAGGGGCAGGAGCTATGTTACCGACAACCTGCGGAGAGACCGGTTCTTTCTCTCCGCAGGAAATCACGCCCGTCAAAACGGACAAAACAAAAATATTGATACAAAAGGCTCTTTTCACGATACTATCGTATTTATGATTTTCGCCGTACCGGCATCTGGATTGAGTATAAGGTCGTAAACCCCGTCCTCAGCAATTTTTATATTGTCGCCGCCTGATCCGAGGGAGAATTCAACGCCAAGTTCGTAGGAAGAGACTCCGGATGCATAACCGAAGTTAACGTCCCAGCCACCGTCGCGTCGGAATTTGACTTCTTCACCGGCCTTGAGTTCCACGGCTTTAGCGACATGAAGGGTACCGTTGGTGTACATCACCACGTCACCGTCCCAGCTTATGCTCTGGCTGGAGATGGTTCCGATCAGGCCCCAGGCGCTTGTCTCGGTGTAGTCGGCATAAGGGACCGGAACTACGGAAGCGATAATCCTGGCAGTACCGGCATCTGGATTGAGTATAAGGTCGTAGACCCCGTCTTCGGCAATTTTTATATTGTCGCCGCCTGATCCGAGGGAGAATTCAACGCCAAGTTCGTAGGAAGAAACTCCGGATGCATAGCCGAAGTTAACGTCCCAGCCACCGTCGCGTCGGAATTTGACTTCTTCACCGGCCTTGAGTTTCACGGCTTTAGCGACATGAAGGGTACCGTTGGTGTACATCACCACGTCACCGTCCCAGCTTATGCTCTGGCTGGAGATGCTGCCGGTGAGGCCCCAGGCGCTTGTCTCAGTATAACTCTGATAAGGGTCTCCGGCCGGAAGTACAATTTCATAGTCGGCAATGGAAATCCTGCTTTCGGAATCTACATAGCCGTTGACTCCATTGTCTTTGGAGATGTCCTGCATGGTGGAGCGGACGGCAATCTCAATGGATACCCTGGTGTTTTCCTCATAGCCGAGTGCGATGAGGGCCTTGGAGAGAGTCTCAACGGTCACGGAGAGGACGCCGTCCTTGTCGGATGAAGAGAGGACCGTGCTGACGGGTGTGCCTTCGACGGAAATGAGGGCTAGAGTGTGGTTTGGCGAGAGCTTTTCATTGAAGCCCATGTTGAACGCTCCGGCGGTATAGTTTGCCGAAACTGCATCGCCGGTCACATTGTAGGACACAAGGGTCGGTGCCGTGGCCGCCGAGGCATCGAAGGTCGCCTTTTCGTCCTTGTCGCAGGATGCGGCAGCAATAAGCACAAGACCTGCGGATATTATTGATAGTATTCTTTTCATGATGGCTGTCTGTTAATTGGTATAACCTTCGTTCTGGGTGAGCTTGCTGTTGGCAAGGCGGTCGGAGTCCGGAATGGGGAAGAGGTTCCTGTAGGAATCCACAGCCCTGCCGGCTTTGGTGTCACCCTTCCATGACCAAAGATAGTCGGCGGTGGTGAAAAGGCCGAACCGGATGAGGTCGCTGCGTCTCCAGCCTTCCATGTAGAGTTCACGGCCGCGTTCGTCTATAATCTCGCTGAGTGAGAGTGAGGATACTCCGGAGAGACCGGCGCGGGCGCGCACCTGGTTGAAGGCGCCAAGTCCGTCGATGGAAGCGCCCCGGGCCTGGCATTCAGCAGCCATGAGAAGGACGTCGGCATAGCGCATCATGGGGAAGTCAGTGTCCACGAAGCCGAGCTCCTTGCCGGGAGTACCGTCGCTCTTCATGTTGCGGAACTTCATGAAAGCATATCCGTGGGTGAATTCGCCGATGTCGTCTATTTCTTTCTGCTGGTCGGTAGAGTTGGTATTGTCCCAGAAGAGACGACGTGCATCAGCGCCGGAGAACTTGTCATAGAACTCAGGAGTGGTGCGGAGGCCGCCCCAGCCGGAGGAGATACCGAAGGCTGCGGGATCCATTGAACCGCCCACAGCAGCAAAGATAAGATAATTTGTGACGCCGTAGCTGGTGGTGTTGACACCATCCTGTCCGATTCCGAAGATAATCTCATCGGTGCAGGTGTCGTTGTCAGCGAGGAAGAGGTCCTGATATGCTGAATAGATAGAGCCGTTGGGAGTGGTGTGCAGGCTATAGCCGTCTGCCATGAGGTCCCTGAGGACGGAGGCGCACTCGTTGTACTTGGCAACACCCTTGTAGACCTCGGCATTGAGGTAGAGCTTGGCAAGGATGAAGCGTGCCACGCCCTTGTCAACGCGGCCGTAGCCGTTGGCACGTGCCTCGGAAATGGCGCTGTTGGAAATTATGTCAAGCAGCTCGCCCTCAAGCCAGTCGAAAAGGTCGCCACGGGAGATCTGGTCAGGGAACTGGCCCACAACGGCGGTCTCGTCAGCGAAGGGCACGTTGCCGAAATTGTCTATGGCGTGCAGGTAGCTGAGGGCGCGGAGTACGCGGGCTTCAGCGATGTACTCCTCCTTGTCAGCGAAATCAACGCTGCTGGCCCTTGCCTGGCGGATGAATTCATTGGCTGAGGAAATCTGCATGAACACACGGGAATAGAACGAGTAGATGAATACGTCGGCGGTAGTCCAGGTCATCCAATGAAGGTCTTTGATGGTCTGGTCGTTCCAGCCGCACACACTCTCGTCCGTGGTGAGGACATTGAGGTTGTAAAGACCGCGGACATACTGGGAGGCACCCCCGTCAAGGCCGGAGATGGAAGGGTCGCCGTTGGCTCCCTTGTATCCGGGAGTGGCGTATCCGGTGTAGATACCGGCGAGATACTGCGTGAAGGCCTCTTCAGAAACGAGTACCTTGTCGGCGGTATTGGAGTTGGGGTCGATCGGAGTAACGTCCAGATCACCCACGCATGCAGTCATTGCAAATGAGACTGCGATGGCACTGAAAATATATTTTACAGATTTCATAATCCGGGCATTCTTTAGAAGTTGAACTTAAGACCGAGCACGTATGTGCGGGGACGGGGATAGAGGGCTCCGTCAATACCTCCATAGACCTCGGGGTCGATGCCCTTGTAGCCCGTGAGGGTGCAGATGTTCTGCACGGTACCGAAAACGTTGAGGCTTGCGGCACGATAGGCGCCCATCTTGAAAAGCGTCGGGAATGTATAGCCGAGGGTGAAATTGTCCAGCTTGAGGAAGGAGCCGTTCCTGACGTAGTAATCGGAGAGGAACTGGGCCTGGGTGAACATGGATTCGCGTGCCGAAGCCATTCTGTTGCTGATGAAGCTGTTGGTCCAGAGGTCAGCGAGCATTTCGTTGTCTGAGGCGGCGTTGTAGTAGACGTAATTGCCGATGCTGGCGTGACCGGAGAGGGCGGCGGTCCAGTTGCCGTAGGTGAATGAGGTGTTGAAACCGAGAGTGACGTCAGCGTCAGGCTTGTGGAAGAAGTATTTGTCGTCGGCATCGATGACTCCGTCGTCGTTGCGGTCGACATACGCACCGCTGACGGGCTTGCCGTCGGTGTCGTAGACCTGCTGATAGACATAGAACGAGCGCATGGCGTGTCCTACCTGGTGCATCTGCACATTATTGCCGGTACCGCCGGCGATACCTCCGGTCTCAACGCCGGTGGCGTTTTCCTCGGATGCGGTGAGCTTGGTGATACGGTTGTGGTTGTATGCCATGTTGATGCCTGCGGTCCAGCTCATGTCGCGCTTGTCGATGAGGATAGCGTTGACATCAAGCTCCACACCCTTGTTGGTCATGCTGCCGATGTTGGTATTGAGGTAGTTGGTGAGGTTGGACAGGGCAGGGACAGGAATGTAGTTGAGAATATCCCTGGTGTCGCGTTTGTATACGTCGAGGGAAGCGGTCAGGCGGTCGTTCCAGAAGCCGAGGTCGATGCCGGCGTTGTAGGTCGCGGTGGTCTCCCAGCGGAGGTCGGCGGAGTAGCCAAGAGCCGAGATAGGCTGGATAAGACGTCCGTTGAAGTAGTAGTAGGAACCGAGCTGGTTGTTGTAGAATGTGGCGAAGGTGTCATAGTAGTCGCCGACATCCTGCTGGCCGGTTTCGCCCCATGAGAGACGCACCTTGAGGGTAGAGAGGTCTTCGGGGAAAGTGATGAATTCTTCCTTCCTGGCGTTCCAGGCGAAAGCGACGGAGGGGAAAATGCCCCATTTGTGGTTCTGAAAACGTGAGGTACCGTCAGCACGGAGGGTAGCGGTAAAGAGGTATTTGTCGAGATAACCATAGTTGGCGCGGCCGAAGAAGGAGATGAGGAAGAGTTCGCCTTTGCCTTCTTCGAAATTAAGCAGGCTGCCGTCGCTGATGCGTGTCTCGGTGCTGCTGTTGGCATTGTAGAAACGCTGCCATGAGTAACCGCCCATGATGTCGATGTTGTGCTTGCCGTCCAGTATCTTGTTGTAGTCGGCGTAGAATTCGAGAGTGGTGTTGCGGCGCGTGTAGTCAAAGTCTTTGTGGGAGCCGCCGCCGGACTGGTTGGTATTGTGATAGGAGGCCTCGGAGCCCTGTGCGATGTCAGTGATGCCTTCGGAACGTGCCCAGTCAAGACCAAGGTTGAGGTTGAGCCTGAGGTCCTCGAAGCCGTGGAGTTTGTAGTCGAACTGGGCATTGCCGATGAAGCGCCTGGTGGTGGCGTTGTCATCTTTGGCAGCGAGGAGGGCGACGGGGTTCATCGTGGCCATGGTGTTGATGTTGCCGGAACGGTCGTACCATGTGGTGTAGCCGTTGAGGTTGGCACCGGGGATGTCGTTGTAGACCGGCTTGGTCGGGTCATAGTGGTTGGCCGCGCTGATGGCGTCCTGGTTGGCATACCAGTTGCGGGCGATGGTGCCCTTGCCGTTGAGGTTGACTGTGAGGTGTTTGTCAAAGAAAGAAGGTGAGAGGTTGACGGAGAGAGTGCCCCTATTCATCTTGGAGCCCTTGAGGGTGCCTTCCTGGCTGGTGAAACCGCCGGAGACGCGATAAGGGAGGAAGCCCGCCTTGCCGGAGAGGCTGATGTTGCCGTCGTAGGTAGGGGCCGCCTGGTAGATTTGCTTCTGCCAGTCGGTGTTGTAGAGGGTCTGGACGCCATCGGAGCCAGTGAGACCGAGATTGGCTTCAGCCGTAGAGCCCATACCGTAGAATGTGCGGATGAGGCTGATAATGCCGTCCGCATCGAGAAGGTCATTGTACTTGGCAATGGTGTTGACGGAGGCGGTGAAGTCCACGGAGACATGAGGAACGGCCGAGCCGCTGGCGGAGCCCTTCTTGGTGGTGATGACGATGACGCCGTTGGATGCACGTGAGCCGTAGATAGCTGTAGCGGAGGCATCTTTCAGAACGGTGAAGCTTTCGATGTCGCCCGGGTTGATAGAGGAGAGAGGGTCGGACATGCCGTCGATGTCGCCGTTGGAGACAGGAAGGCCGTCGATTACAATCATAGGGGTGTTGGCGTCGTCGTTGATGGACGAACCGCCGCGGATGCGGATGGTGGCGCCGGAACCGGGCATACCGGAACCTGAGGTGACCACTAGACCGGCGGACTTGCCGCGAAGCAGGTCTGCGGGAGTGGTGATGACGCCCTTATTTATCTCGTCCGCCCTGACTGTAGCGACAGAGCCGGTGAGGTCGCTTTTCTTGACCGTACCGTAACCAATCACCACGACGTCGTCGAGGAATTCGGAATCTTCGGAGAGAACTATCCGCGCAGGAACTGCGGAAGCGCGGAATTCCTGGCTTGCATAGCCGATGCAGCTGACTTCGATCACTGCGCCGGCTCCCTGTACTGATAGAGTCCATTCGCCGTCAAGGCCGGTGGAGACACCGTTGGTTGTACCCTTTTCGAGCACGGTCGCACCGACGACAGGACCGGTGGCGTCGACGATGACGCCCCTGACTTGATATCCGCCCTGAGCGGACAGGAGGTGGCCTGAGATGCTTGCGAGAACTATGGCCACTGCGGTTATAATCCTTTTCATCAGAATGTAGTTAGTGAATATTTGAGTCTGTTTTGATAATATTGACTGAGAGTGCCCCGAGGACGAGGAAAATCGCCGCTACAAAGAGCATGGATGCCTGATTGCCCCCGACGAGTCTCAGGACGAGTCCGCCAGTAGCGGCGGCGACTATCTGCGGGAGACAGATCGTACCGTTGAACAGTCCCAGGTAGGTACCCATCCTTTCTCCCGAGAGGGAGTTTGTCAGTATGGAGAACGGGAGAGCGAGCATCGCCGCCCATGCGGCGCCGATCAGAAGGTATGACACGAACAGGAGATACCTGTCGTGGATAAACATTACCGACGCAAATCCGAGAGCTCCGACGGCAAGGCTGGTGACATAAGCCGTCTTCACGCTCTTGAAGCGAGGAAGCACAGCAGCCCAGATAATGGATCCCACCGCCTGCACCGCGAAAAGGATACCGACCCAATTGCCTGCCGCCTGATACCCTTCGGAGTTGACATCAGTTGTACCCCAGCAGTTGCCGGCTACGGCGCCGTTGGTGTACGTCCACATATACAGGAAGGCCGCCCAGCAGAAAAACTGCACGAGGCCGACTGTCCAGAAAGTTGAGGGAGCCCGGGCGAGGAGGCGGATGATTCCGGCCTTTTCCGAGGGCTTGTCTGCGATACCGTGGAATTCACGGTACTCATCAGGAGGCATCTCGCGCACCTTGAGAGTGGTATAGATAACGCAGATGATGAGAATGGCGGCACCTACGTAGAACGAATATATAACCGAGTCGGGAATAACCCCGGGAGCGGCTACATTGGCAATGCCGACAGCAGTAAATATATAGGGGAACAGATATCCGACGAGACTTCCGGCATTGCACAGGAAGCTCTGGATGGAATATGCGGTGGTCTTCTGCTTCTCGTTGACCATATCACCAACAAGCATCTTGAAGGGCTGCATGGCGACATTGATGGATGTGTCCAGAAGCATCAGCGCGATGAGGCCGAAGGTCATCACCGCACCCAAGCTCTTCAGGCCGAGGGAGCCGGCGTTGGGCAGCAGGCTCATCACTACGACAGCGAGCAGGGCTCCGACGAACAGGTACGGGATACGACGTCCGAAGCGGGTCCAGGTACGGTCGCTGAGGGTACCTATGACCGGCTGCACGAGAATGCCCATGAGAGGGGGAAGTATCCAGAAATAGCTGAGATTGTGCGGATCCGCACCAAGGGTGGCGAATATCCGGGAGATATTTGCGCTCTGGAGAGAATATGCTATCTGGACGCCGAAGAATCCGAAACTCAGATTCCACATCTGCCAGAAAGATAAGTTGCGTTTCTGCATTTTCGTGTTTCAAGTATGCGGTTCGGGGTCAAAAGTAAATCAATCCACATAATCCACACAATGTTTTCGAGCGAAGTGTTTTGTTTTCCCGACGAGAGGTGGAAATCCGCGGACGAACGGGAGCTGGATTTGGCTTTTCGTCGGGTTTTTCTTATTTTAGCAAGACAAACTGATGCCGAAATGACAAGATCTCGTATTCCTTACATCATTCACGGCTTCGCTATGCTTCACGCACTCGTCGCCTTCGTATGTCTGGCCGGAGGGTTTCCTGACTCCATCCTGCTGACACTGCTGACCATGACGATGGCCGTGATAATCTGCATCAGGCACGGCCTGTCCGTCGAGTTCACCGCAATCAATGTAATACTTGTCAACATCCTCGGCTTTGCGTTCGGCACCCTCGGAGCCAACGTTTTCAGCCTCTTCTCGGACAATCCCCTCGTAGTCCGCCCTCTCGCGACAGCGGCCACCACCGAAATACTCGGCTGGGTACTCCACCTTTTCGCCCGGGCCGTGGAACGCGAAATCCCGTCCCGCAGCAGAGCTTCGCGTCAAAGCGGCATTAACTGGCTGGTCACAGCTGTCGTCGTCGTCTTCATCCTCCGCATCTTCGTCGACATCATATTCTCCACAGACCTGTTCCGCGGAGTGAGCATGACTGACCTCCTCTCCCATCTTCTAAACAACTCTGCCGTCCTCCTGCTGATGATCGGCCTCACTGTCATCCTCGTGAGCATGAGCCACCGCGGGCGCATTCGCAGCCGCTATGCCTCCACTGCCGTCGTCGTCCTGTGCATCGCCGCCATCTCAACCATCGGCGCCCTCATCGAAGCCTTCGGCTTTCCCGCCAACCTGCACGGAACCACCACCCGGGACTTCCTCCGCATCCTCATCACTGCAACGCTCATCGAAGTCACCATCTTCACCCTCTCCTACGTCGTCGGCTTCGCCATCAAGATGAGGAATGAAATGATTCTGCAGCGCGAAAAGACCCACCAGGCCGAATACCGCTACATGACGCTCAAACAACAGCTCAACCCCCACTTCCTGTTCAACTCCCTCAACATCCTCGATTCACTCGTCGCGGACGGAGACAGGGACGCCGCCAGCAGCTACATCCACCGCCTTGCCATGATGTACCGTTACATGCTGCGGCATGAAGGAGAACGCCTCGTACGCCTCGACGATGAGCTCACCTTCGCCGAAATGTACTGGCAGATGCTGAAAGTCCGTTTCCCTGACGGCCTGCAGGTAAATTTCAACATTCCCGATGAAGACCGCCAGCGCCAGATCGTTCCCTGCACCATCCAGCTCCTGATTGAAAACGCCACCAAGCACAACGCCATCAGCGCCACCACTCCCCTTGTCATCAATGTCAATTCCGACGGCAGCTCCATCCGCGTCACCAACAACATCAACCCCCGCCTCACACCGGCCGTATCCACCGGCCTTGGCCACCAGTACATCCGCAAACAATACAACGACATCGCCCGTCAGGGCATGGAAATACACCAGTCTGCGGAATCATACACTATCGTCCTTCCACTCCTATAATACCACTCACGACATGAAACTCAATGCCTTTGTAATAGAAGACGAGCCAATGGCTCGCAAGAACCTCATCAAGACCCTCAAAGTCCACTTCCCCGACATCAGCGTGATCGGCTCTTCCGACTCCGTCGCCGGTTCGGTGGAATGGCTCAAAACCCACAACGGCGATGACGCGGCCCATCCGGCACCCCACGTCATATTCATGGATGTGGAGCTATCCGACGGCAACGCCTTCCAAATCTTCGACATGGTGGACATCAATGCCCACGTCATCATGACCACGGCCTACGACAACTACGCCGTCAAGGCCTTTGAGGTCAATTCTCTTGATTATCTGCTCAAGCCGATAGAAATCGACAGCCTGCGGCGTGCGATAGGCCGCGCCGAATCCATGGCAGAACTCCCGTCATCCGTGCGGAAACCGGTTCAAGTGCCGCCCTCATCAAGGAAAACGAAATTTCTCGTTCGCCTCAACGACCGGATCCTTCCTGTCAATACGCGTGACATAGCCTACTTCTATTCAGAAGCCAAGAGTTCCTACATCGTCACTTATGACAGCCACAGCTACGTGCTTGACGACTCGCTTGATACCATTGAGCAGAGCCTCGACCACGACAAATTTTTCCGCATATCCCGCAACTGCATCATATCGGAAGACGCCATTGACAGTGTCACCAAGCTCATGGGCAGCCGTCTGCGGCTCACCCCTCGCAAAGGTATCACCGCCTATACTGACCTCACCGTCTCACGTGCCCGTGTGGACAATTTCATGTCCTGGCTGGAAGAATAATTTAGCCGCGGGCTGCGATTATTTCCCTGAGACGGGTGTTGAGGGATTGGGAGGCAAGAAGGGTTTCGAGGGTCAGGTGCATGCGGTAGCGCCAGTAGTGGCGGGGAATAGCGGGGACGTTGATCCGCTCGTCAGCGGGATTGCCCTGATAGCGGATGTCGCCGTCGATTGAAAGCCAGTCCTGCAGGGGCAGAATGGCGAGCATTGAGGGGGATTGCATGTGACTCCTGACAATCTCCTCACATATCCACGGTTCACAGTAGAACGGTGCGTCGCCGTCGTGGTGCAGGATGCCGTGATAGTATTCATTCGTGGCATCACGGTCCTCTTCCCACCAGGCACGGAGAGGAGAGGTGTCATGGGTGCCGGTAGCGCATACGCTGAAATAGGGATAGCTTTCCGGATTGCAGAATTTCACGGTCTGATCCTTAGGCATCCTCTGGATTTCGAGGGAGAGGATATTGAGGTCCTCCATAGTCTCGGGAACGGTGGCAGGTATCATGCCGAGATCCTCGCCGCAGGCGAGCATACCGGTGGTACGGATAAGGGAAGGCAGCTTGAGATAGGCGGAGTCTTTCCAGAACTGATTGTGACGATGATAGAAGAAATCATCGTAGAGTGCATTATAGCTGTCTTTAAGATAATCCGGCAGAGCCTTGTAGGCGTCTGTAAACTGGGACGAGATGCGTGGATGGAAATAACCGGGCTTGCGGGGATCTTCCAGAAACAGCCCGCAAGCAGGGTCGAGTCCCCGGGAACGAAGTTCGTCACCGCTGTAGGGAAGCGCAGGATTGAAGTGCCCCATGAGACCGCTCTTGTACTGAGACGGGATCTCCCAGATACGGAAGAAGCCGAGAATGTGATCGATGCGGAAGGCATCGAAATATTCACTCATCTTGCGGAGACGGTTTTTCCACCAGGCGAAACCGTCTTCGGCCATTTTTTCCCAGTTATATGTAGGAAATCCCCACTTTTGTCCGTCCGCGGCAAAAGCATCCGGCGGGGCTCCGGCCTGGCTGTCCATGTGGAACAGTTCGGGATGGGTCCAGGCATCAGCGCTGGTGCGGCTGACTCCGATGGGAAGGTCACCTTTGAGTATGATTCCGTGGGAATGGGCGTATTTTACGGCATCTTTCAGTTGTTCGTCGAGGCAGTATTGAAGGAAACAGTAGAAGCCTGTCTCGTCGGGATGGGCCTTAATGTAGGAACTGACGGATTTCTGGTTGTATTTGGAGTATTTGCCCCATTTGGTGAAGTCAGCGGTGCCTTTTTCATCGCGTAGGGCCGAATAGGCGGCATACGGCAGGAGCCAGTAGGCGTTGGCGTCGACAAAGGCCTTGTAGGCGGGAGTGGAAGTGACCTTGGAGGTAGAGCAGGCCTTCCGGAGCAGTCGCATTTTTTCGTTGTTGACGCGCTCATAGTCTTCCTGAGGGAGGGCATTGAGTTCGTCACGGAGCGCCCGGTAAGCCTTGTCGGCGCGGACGCCGGCAGCTGGGAGATGGATGAACTGGGGGTGTAGCGCAAAGGAGGAATTGGCGTTGTAGGGGTATGAGTCCTGCCAGGTGCGCGTCATGGTGGTATCGTTGACGGGGAGTATCTGGATGACGTTCTGGCCGGTGGCGACGGCCCAGTCAACGAGCTTCTTGAGATCGTGGAATTCGCCGACGCCGAAACTGTCTTCGGAGCGGAGCGAGAAGACTGGGATAGCGGTGCCTGCACCGCGCCAGGGGGCGGAGGCGAAGACCGGGCGGTCTGCGGCGATCACTCTGTGAGAGCCGGGTGCGGGGATGTCGCCGCTGTGACGGTCCGGGCCGCTTTCCCAGCGGAGCGGTGCCCCGGTCCCGCTGTCGAGAATGACGTATTTGTAAGCAAACGGTGATTTGGCGTCGAGAGTGACGCTCCACCAGGGGAAGCGGCTGTCGTCGAGGGGGAGGAAGCGCGACCAGTCGGCAAAAAGGGGCCCGGAGCCCGTGACGGCGAGTACCTCGCCGGGACGGACTTCGGCAGCCGGGACCCAAAGGGTCACGCGGCCCTTGCGCAGCGTCGCGTGGGAGCGGGAGCGACGTGCGAAGATAACGTCGGTGAACGCGGAGGAGTAGAAAGTGGAGCCGACGGGACGGTCCTGCCAGCTGTCGTCAATGATTATCGGAGGGGAGGGGCGTTTTTGAGATCCTCGGCCGGAGGCCAAGGATGACGAGGGGGGGAGGGAGTGGGAACGCCACTCGCAGCGAAGGATGGTGTCGTAGTTGGAGGAGGAGACAAGGATATAGCGGTAGGAATGCCCGAAGGCGGCAAGGGGTAGCGTGATGATCCAGAGGCCGCCGGGGTTGTATTGCATCGGGTATGTCTTACCGCCTGTCGACAGAATTATCTGTTCACCCCAACGGGTGGAGTAGTTGATACGAAGAGTTATGGTCATGACGTTATCTGTTTCAGTGCGTATGCTTTCACAAATATAATCATTTGACAAACTCAGTTCCACCCATTGACGATGAACTGCATGTTTTTAGCGACGGACGGCACGCTCTACTGAAGACCGCGTCCGCGAAGGAGGGCGGCGGGATCGGGTTCGGCGCCGCGGAAGTCGTGGAAGAGGGTCATAGGCTCTTCGGAGCCGCCTCTTTCGAGGAAGGTCTCGCGGAACTTCTTCGCCGTGGGTTTGTCGAAGATACCGACTGACTCGAAGTATTCGAAAGCATCCATGTCAAGCACCTCGGACCATAGGTAGCTGTAATAACCGGCGCTGTAGCCACTGTTGAAGATGTGGTTGAAGTAGGTGGTGCGATAGCGGGGAATGATTTCTCCGATAAGGCCCATGTCAGCGCTGACGCGTGTTTCGAAGTCGCGTACGTCCTGAGGAGTGTTGATTTTGGCGAGATCTTCAGCTGAAAGTTCATGCCATTTCATGTCGAGAATGGAGGCTGCGCAAAGTTCGCCGGTCATGAAGCCCTGGTTGAATTTGAGGGCATTGAGTATCTTGGCCACGAGGTCGGCAGGAATGGGTTCGCCAGTGCGGTAGTCATTGGCATAATGGGAGAGGATTTCAGGCTGGAAGGCCCAGTTTTCATTGAACTGGGAGAACATCTCGACGAAATCGCGGGCTACGGAGGTGCCGCTGATGCCGGCGTAGTTGCACTTGGTCAGAAAGCCGTGAAGGGCATGGCCGAATTCGTGGAATGCAGTCTGGACGTTGTCGATGGAGAGCATGGAGGGGACGTCTTCCGCAGGTGCGGGGAAGTTGCAGACGTTGACGATGATGGGGCGGATGTCGTTGCCTTCGGTGTCAACATACTGGTCGCGGAAGTTGTTCATCCATGCACCGCCGCGTTTGGTATCGCGGGAGTAGTAGTCTGCGTAGAAGATGCCGAGGAGGGAGCCGTCTGCATCGGTGAGTTTGAAGGCTTTCACGACGGGATTGTAGACTTCGACTTCGGGGGCGGGAGTGATGTTGATTCCGTAGACCTTGTTGGCGGCATAGAATACGCCTTTCATGACGCTGTCAGCCTGGAAGTAGGGCTTTGTGATGGTCTCGTCGAGGTCATAGCGCTCCTTGCGCACTTTCTCAGCGTAGTAGAACCAGTCCCATGGCTGGATGGTGGTGCCTTTGGGAAGGAGCCCTGCTGCGATGTCACGATCCATGACTTTCTGCATGTCGGCTTTTTCCTCATTGGCTTTGCGCATGGCTGCATCCATGATTTCCTTGAGGAAGGTGTCGACTGTAGCAGGATCGCCGGCCATCTTGTCAGCAAGGAGGTATGAAGCGGAGTTGGGATAGCCGAGAAGGGCGGCCTGCTCGGTACGGAGCTTCATGATTTCAAGGACGATGGCATTGTTGTCGTGCTCGTCACCGTTGTTGCCCCTGCTGGAGTAGGCTTTGAAGGCTTTCATACGGGTGGCGCGGTCATCGCAGGATGACATGAAGTCGGAGTACTGCGATACCGTGATGCCAAGGGAGTCCTTGAATTTGTTGTTTTCCGCGAGGAGGTTGTTGCCGAATTTCTGCGAGAGGGCTGAGAGACGGGTGCTGATTTCGGCGAAGCGCTTGCGGCCGGCCTCGTCGAGAGAGACGCCGTTGCGCTCGAATTTCTGGTAGTATTTTTTTGTAAGCATCTGCTGCTCGCGGGTGAGGCCGTCCTGATTGTCATAGACGGATTTTACGCGGGCGAAGAGTGCCTGATTCTGATAGATTTCGTTGGATGCTTCGGTATAGAGGGGCTGGATTTCCTCATTGAGAGCACGCATGGAGGAAGTGGCGTCGGATTCGGTGAGGTTGAAAAAAACGCCTGAGACGCGGTCGAGGAGGGCTCCGGAACGGTCGAGGGCAGCTATGGTGTTGTCAAAGGTAGGGGTTTCGGCGTTGTCGGTGATGGCTTTGATGGCCGCGCGGCGCTCTTCGATTCCTGCCTTGAACGCGGGAAGGTAGTCAGCTTCTGAGATGAGGCTGAAAGGAGCGGTGCCGTAGGGTGTGTCCCACTGCTGCTGGAAGATGTTGGTTTTCTGGTTGCAGGCTGTCATGGTGAGGATTGCTGCTGTAATGATTAGTGTTTTCTTCATATCGTGTGTGTTATTTCTTGATTACGATGTAGGTTGGGTAGTGGTCGCTGTAGCCTCCGATGAACTCTCCGCGGGAGAAGGTCCGGAAGGGAGTGCCTTTGTAGGGGCCGGACTGGTTGGTGAGAAAATCGGCGTTGAAGACTTTTCCGTAGTACCGGCCTTTTTCAATTTTCTGGATGCCGAATGTACCTTTGGCCGGATGGGCGAGGGCTCGGTTGACATAAATGCCATCGAAAAGGTTCCATCTGCCACGGTAGGACAGTGTGCCGTAGCCGTTCTTTATCATGGAAAGGAAGGGGGAGAAGAAGTCATTTTCGGTTGTCGCAGAGATTTTTTCGCGGCCGTGAAGATAGCGGGTCATACTCTCGTCCGTGGGATCGTCGTTCATGTCTCCCATAACGATGATCTTGATGCCGGGCTGGGACTTCTGGAGAGCCATGGCATCATTGTAGACGATTTCAGCGCCACGGCAGCGAAGGTCTCCTCCTTTATCTCCACCTCTTGAGGGCAGGTGGCAGACATAGACGGCAAATTTTTCGCCATCAATAGTGCCGCAGACCCTGAGAATGTCACGCGTGCGGAAATCTTTCTGCTCCTGCGGAGTGAACTCGAATTCGATGCCGCTATTGAAATCGAACGGTATCGACTTCACACCGGTCACCTTGAATACGTCAGGACGATAGAGGAGGGCCACGTCAACGCCGCGCCTGTCGGGGCCTTCCACAAGGATATGCCTGAATCCGGCCGGAGCAAGTTCTTTCGTCGCGACGAGATCTCTGAGGACATGTTCGTTCTCAACCTCGGCGAGACCGAGGATGGCATGGAACTGCCCGTTGGCTTCGGCCATCTTCGATATGGTGCCGGCTATGTTGTGGAGTTTCTTTCTGTATTTTTCCGGAGTCCACTTGTTGGAGCCTTCGGGGAGGTATTCGTAGTCGTTTTTGCCATCGTCATGGCTGGTATCGAAGAGGTTTTCGACGTTGTAGAAACCAATGACGTGAGTTTTCTGACGGGCGCTGACTGGAGAAAGCGTCAGCGCCAGCAGTATGAGGATGTACAGGAGTCTTCTCATTGCTTAACCCAGGTTACATTATTAGAAGTCCACCACCAGTCAACGGTAGTCGGATCCTGGGCTTCTACCTGGGCGGCACATGCACCGCCTGCCGCTGCGGGAAGGTTCACAAAGAAGTCAATACCGAGCTGTTCCTCAAGGTCATCAATAGACATAGCGTGGACCTTTATGCTGTATTTGGGATACTCTTTGTGCTCGAAGTAGAACGCCGCGCCCATGTAGCCGTTGATGCCGAAGGTTTCGTCCTTGGAGTAGCATACCACGGCTTTGTAGTAGCCTGTGGGAACGGTTATGTGCTTGCCGTCATTGTCAAGGACATAAGTGCTGGCTCCTTTGGTGACGCAACCGGTAACGACGTAGGCAGTGTCGCATCCCGTAGCCCAGGCTCGCACACCCTTCTCCAGCTCTGCCCATACTCCCCCGTTGAAATTGTCGTTGATCTGAGGGGTCATGTTGGTGCCGTAATATGTCTGCGCATTCATCTGGTTGGAATACTGACGGTCGGCAGAAGCAATCTGGTGTCCACGGGATTTCCATGTATCCGAACCAGCCTGGAAGCCTTTGATAATGACGGGCTGCTGGTTCCTGGCAAGAAGCGGATCAAGGCCCCATGCTTCAGTGCGGCCGGCATCACCTTTCTGGTAGTTCCTGGTCTGGGGATATGCAACCCATTGGGCGACAAAATTAGTGTAGTCCCAATAGAAGGACCAGCTGCGGACAGTTTTACCCTCATATTGAGCAGAATGGGTAAAGAAGTCATACCCGTCGGTCGCGCTTGTGGCGGGAAGTTCAATCCAGGCGGGGATTTTGACTTCGGCAGGTTCAGGGGTGGGTTTGACGGGCTCATCTTTTGAGCCACCGCAGGATACCACTGCAACGGTGGATATTGCGAATAAAATCTTTCTGATATTCATGTGTATGTAATGTGTTGATAATGCAAATATAGGTTTTTGTTCAATGATAGCAAAATGAAGCGGAGCGACAGGTTTGCCGCTCCGCTCAATATAGGTTAATTGTTTATTACTGTTATTCTGCAGTATCAACAATCTTTACATTCTTGATCTCCCAGGTACCGTAGTTGGCGATGGATTTGTACTTGAATGCAAGTTTGATCTTGTTTCCAACATAAGCAGAGAGATTGATCACACCAGAGTTGGAGAAATCCCAGTTAGTATTGCCAGGATATGTAGGAATGGTCACCTGTGTCCAGGTAGTGCCGTTATCTTTAGTCACCCAAAGAGTAAGTTCTTCCGCAAGAGTACCTACAAACTTGCAGGCATGATCGAAAGTGAGATAAGCGGCAGTTTCGGTTCTGAGATCAATCTCAGGGCTGACAAGGTCGGACTCAGAGTCACAGGCCTGGCCGGCGGTTGCCTTGGCTCCATATCCTGCTGCATAAGACCATACGGACTGGGTCTTGGTGTCTGCAACATTGATATCGTTGACAGTGAAAGGAGCGAGGCTGCCATTGAGAAGAGTCTCATAGAAGATGGCTACAGGCTTCTGGTTGAATACAGCCTCAACAGAAGATGTGTTGGAACCTTTGGTGGAAGAGAACGTAGCCTTGCCAGTACGGAGATCGCCTGTGTTGGGCGCTACATTGAATGTGATGACAGTTGTGTCATCAACAGCCTTCATGCTCTTCATTGTGATCCAGTCAGAGTCAACATTAACGTTGAGACCGTTGCCGGTGCAGAGAACCCTTACATTGAAGTCGCCACCCTGCTTGGGAACCTCGATGGCGGAATCAACAACCTTTACGAGAGACTTGACAATATTGACTACAGTGACGTTTACGAGCTCGACGGTACCGTTGTAGGTGGTCTTTGGACCTTCTACTGTGACTCTGTCACCGACTTCGATTCCAAGGCTGGTGAAGTTCTTCTCCTTACCTTTTGCATCAAGGGTACCATAGATATAAACTCTGTCGGTACCAGTCTCGCTGCCATCCTCGATGTACCAGTTGCCATAGGTGGTGTTGGCGATGGATGTTACGATACCGGTGATACGGTAAGTCTTGCTGTCTGCGCCCTCGAGCACAGTTTTGCAGTCAACATCGGCGGGTTCGAGAGATCCCTGGATAACGTTGATACGCTGAGTACGACCTGCGCACACGAGCTGAAGCTCGCAGGTACGGCCACCGTCTATCTTGTCTGCAGAGAAAGTAATTACAGTCTCTCCGGCTTCACCGGAAGCTTTGGAAATAGTAAGCCATGTGGGAACAGGCTCGTTGTTGTAAATCTTGTTGCCCTCATCGTCCTTGTTGCCGGTGTCGATCTTAAAGATATTGGCAAATGCCCAGGCATCAGTGGCGCTGATGGTCATTTCGGCAGTACCTCCATCCGCAGGAACGGATACGTATGATGTGGATACGCGGACTTCGTCAAGATAGGTATCCTTCTCGTCGTCGCAGCTTGTAACGGCGGCGAAAGCGGCAAAAAGTGCGGGAATAATATATCTGAGTTTCATATTCTCTTGACTTTTGGATTAGTTGAACATGTATTTGATACCAACGGATGCATACCAGCACTGGCCGAGAGCGTGATTGAGCGTGAAGGTCTTGGTGGAACCGTTGATAGACTCAGGAGTAGCGAATTTGGCAACGCCATTTTCGTTTACGCCTTTGTAGGTGAGGATGCGGGCCTCGGAACCGATCTCAGGATTGAGGTATTTGCTTACACCCCATGAAGAGTTGAAGAGGTTGAGGAGATTCTTCACGTCGATGCTGAACTGGAGGGTGTTGGTAGAGCCGCAGACATTGACCTTGAAGTCGTGCTTGTAGCTGAAGTCAATGCGGTGAACCCAAGGTGAGTAAACGCTGTAGGCTTCTGCATACTGACCCTGATGCTTGCTGAGGTAGGGGTCGTTGTGAACGTAGGCCATGAAACGCTCCTTGTCAGTACCGCCTTCGACGAAACAGAACTCGCCATTAGCTACCTGCTCATCTGTAGGGATATAGAGAGCGTCATAGTTGTAGCCGTCGCCGTTCATGTCGTTGGTGAGCATGAAAGAGTAGTTGTAACCGCCGCGCCATGTCTCGTAGATGAAGCTATAGTGGTTGTTGGACTTGTCGGAGTAGCTGAGTGAAGCCACGATACGGTCAGGGGTTACGTACTGTGAGTTGTGGAGACGGATGTTGTTGGGGCCTTCGTTGGTAGGCACATAAGTGAATGCTGACTCGGCGTCGGATCCAGGCATACCGGTGAGTTCCTTGCTGGCTGTGCGGGTATAGGCTGCGGAGAGGTCGAGACCTTCGACAGGAGAAGCCTTGACTTCTGCGGAGATGGAGTAGCCGTAGCCCTTGTTGGTATTTTCAAGGACAAAAGCCTTGGTACCTGTACGGAAGCCTGTAGGATAGATAGGACGGTTATCAGCGCCGTTGAAACGGGAGAAGCCGCCTACTGAAGGGATGGACCAGTCAGAGATGGTCACACCATTGATGGTCTTGTTAAAGATACCCTCAACAGATGCAGAGAGAGGGAAGGAAGTAGGGAATGCGTAGTCAACGGCTACAGAAGTCTTCCATACCTGAGGCATCTTGAATTTGGGATCTACAGCGGCGATGGAGGAAGGAACGGTACCATCTTCAGGAGATACAGTCTCGGGATAGCCCATTTCGATGAGCTTGTTGTAAATGGCAGCGATGTTGGCCTTGCCGTTCTCGTCTTTTGCGAGACCGCCGGCAAACTGGGCGAGGACATCGTTTACAGAAGCATATTTATCTTTGACAGCAGCAGGAAGGTCGGAGTACTTGGTGCTGGTACCGAGCTGAGCCTTGTACTGTACGAGACCGCCGTTGGTAGGCATGTTGGTAAAGAACACGAGAGGGAGACGGCCGGAGAAGAGACCGGTACCACCGCGAACCTTGAGGCTCTTGTCACCAAACACGTCGTAGTTGAAACCTACGCGGGGTGAGAGAGTTACTTTGGATGTAGGCCATTTGCCGGTGTCGATGTGACGCTCGTTGCCCTTGTTGTCATAGTAGGTGAGGGCGAGGATGGCGTTGTTGGTCATAAGGTCGCTGTTGTCGAAGAAGAGACCGTCGACACGGAGACCATAGTTGAGTTTGAATTTATCGTTGACCTGCCAGTCGTCCTGAGCGTAGATACCTGCTTTGTAGAACTGTACACGAGCTGCAGGATTGGTCTCGCCGTCGTAGCCATAGGTAAGGCAGACAGTCTCGGGAGCTGCTCCGGTAAGGAAGTCCTGAAGTGAAGAGTAGCGATAGTAACCGGTACCGTTGCGCATGTACTGGTTGTCAGCCATCTGGTATTCGAAGTTGAGACCTGCGGTGAGCTTGTGGCTGCCGTAGTAGTAGGTGAGGTCGTCCTTGACGTTTGCGATAGTGTTGTGGACAGCGTTGTTCCAGGTGAAGAGCTCGTAGCCGGCAGAAATATAGTTGTTGTCGTTGCCGGTGTTATCCTTCTCCATGATATCGATGAAGGGGAATTCGTCGGAGTTGGTTCCTCGGACGTCATCAAGTTTGGAGTAGGTGGCGAGGAACTGGTTGGAAAGCTTGTCTGAGAGACGGCTGTTGAGGTCAACGGAGAATGTCTTCACGATATTGTCCATGGAGTACATAGAGTTGGCGTAAGACATTGAGTACTGTGACATACGGCCGCCGGATACACGAGGGCTACCATCCATTGAGGTAGCGTTGGGCGAGTTCCATATCTTGTTGAGGGTGTAGTTGTAACGGACAGCAAGATGGTGCTTGTCGGTGATGTTCCAGTCAATGCGTGCAAGGATTTTCTTGTTGGACTCATTGGCAGGGAAGTTGGTGTAGGAACCGGTATCGTAGCCGTATTTGGTCTTGAGATGGTTGGAAACAGTCTCAAGATCGGCGAGAGTAGTACGAGAGATGTAGTTGTCAGGGTCGGCGACGCCATTTTCAGAGCCTCTCCAGCGGTTGACTACTGAAGGGATCTTGGACATCTCGGCGTTGACGAAGAAGAAGAGTTTGTTCTTGATGATAGGGCCGCCGAGGGTCATACCGTAGGTGGTGGTGCGATCCTTTTCGCGCGCACCGGAAATCTGGGTGCCATCGATGGAGTCACCACGGAGGTTCTCGTTGCGGTGATAGATGTATGCAGTACCCTTGAAAGTGTTGGTACCGGACTTGGTGACAGCATTGACACCACCGCCGATGAAGTTGGTCTGGCGTACGTCGTAAGGAGAGATAACAACCTGCATTTCCTCGATGGCATCAATGGAGATAGGGTTGCCACCACCGGGGAGCTTGTCAGAGAGACCGAAGTTGTTGTTGAAGTTGGCTCCGTCCACGGTGAAGTTGGCGGTACGGCCGTCAGCACCTGCGAAGCTCATGCCGTTGCCGCCGTAAGGAGAGAGCCTGGTCACATCGGTGATGCTCCTGGATACGGTAGGAAGGGCAAGGATCTGCTTGTTGCTGATGTTGGTAGCGGCACCTGTCTTCTCCTGTGCGAACTTGGAGGCAGCCTCGCTGATCACGATAGCTTCAGAGAGGAACTCTGCTGAGTCGCTGATCTGAGCGTTGAGGTTGTAAGTCTCGGCAAGAACGAGGGTGATGTCGGTGTAGTTGACTGTCTGGTAACCAAGGCAGGACACTTCCACCGTGTAAGGGCTACCAGGACGCATACCCTGAATGGTGTAACGTCCGTCATTGTTAGTAACTGAGCCATACTTGGAGCCGGAAGGACCGTGAACGGCAACTACTGCCGCACCGATAACAGGCTCGCCATTGGCGTCAACTACTCTACCACTGAGGGAAGAGGTCGTCACCTGAGCATAGGCGACAACGCCCGCAAACATAGTAATGAATGCGAGAGAAACACTTTTGAGAGTTTGTTTCATAAAGCTTTATTAAAATGAATATAGTTGTGTGTAAACCTGAATTCCCCGCAAAGATACTATTCTTCGCGAAAAAAAACAACAAATCTTTCACATCCCTTGTGTTTTGAAAAATAATTATTATCTTTGCAGACTCAAATGTGGATAGATTTGGCTGCTTGCAACCACACTAAAAAATGCTAAAATACTTCATATCAGTGTTTTGTGTTTATTTTGGCTCCGCATTTAGTGGGGCTTTTTTGTGTATATAGACTTATGAACAAGTATCTCTTCACCTCAGAGTCCGTATCTGAAGGACATCCCGACAAGGTCGCCGACCAGATATCCGATGCAATACTCGACGAATTTCTCCGCCGTGACCCCGAATCCCACGTGGCCTGCGAATCATTCTGTACGACAGGACTGGTCGCAGTCATGGGCGAAATCACCTCTGAGGCCTATGTAGACGTGCAGACCACAATCCGCAACGTCATCAACTCCATCGGCTACAACAAAGCGGAATACCAGTTCGACGGCAACTCCTGCGGCGTACTGAACGCCATCCACGAGCAGTCCGGCGATATCAACCGCGGTGTCTCCCGCGAAAATCCCGACGAC
>JAFZPY010000072.1 GCA_017552475.1 Bacteroidales bacterium
ATATCAGCGCCGCCCAGAGTGCCAGCGCACCTGGTGCCGATAAATCTTCTCCTTGCAGCCACTTGCCCAGTTTTCCCGCTCCGGAGAGAATAATACCCACAGCAGCGGCGCCCAGAGCCAGTCCTATGAAGAGTGTCGCGAGCGTCTCATATTTGCCGTGACCATAGTCATGGTCTTCGTCCTGCGGCATGGCGCTCACCTTCACAAACACCAGTACGATAATGTCAGTGATAAAGTCAGACAGCGAGTGCACAGCATCCGACACCATGGCGGCACTATGCCCCATCACGCCGGCCACGGCCTTTAGCGCGACCAGCAGCAGGTTCACCATGCTGCCGGTCAGTGTGACTCTCGCTATTTCTTTCTCCCTGTTCATTATCTGAGGCAGTCAATATGAGCGTCAGGGGCTTCCATGATATTCCATGAGAGGACTGCGCCATCATAGCCGTATTGCATTACAGTCGACAGTGATTCACGTACGTATTCAGGACTGGTCTCGGCAACGCCTGCGCGGTAGTTTATCTCAATTCCAGGATATTTGGCGCACGGAGCGGCTTTCATGGCCTCCAGCTGCGACTTCAGGAAATCCACATCCATTTTGAACTCAGAATATCCGGTAGCATCCGGGGCAGATTTCAGCAGCATTTCATATTCAAAAGCCATCCCTGCCGGAGCTGTTGTCTTGCGATACAGCATCGGTTTTATAAAATCTGCATGCCGGGACAGTATCTCATAGTCCTGACCGACAAATTGAGACAAGAAAGGAGCGTACAGGTCCATCCCTATCTCCAGCCCACGGCTTCTGAGACTGTCGGCTATCGCTGCCACAGATGAGCTTACTATGTGCCCCTTTGCTTTGAAATAGCCAGCGGCAACGGGATTCTCAAAAACGAAGCCGCCGGACGGAGTATAGCCGGTGACAGAGAAGAAACTGTCGCCTTTGGCTTCATACTCTGCTTTTACTGCCTCCAGATCCACACCTTCTTCTCTGAAGCGCTCTGCGCATGCAGGGCATCCGCAGCCAAGCACACCGCCTGTTCCTCCCACAAACGACTGTGTGCGGATGCGGTCGAGAAACACTCCGTCGAAACCACAGTCGCTGAACAAGCTGTCATACAGGTTGATAATATTCTCCGAGTTATGAGGGTCTGACGTGCAGTTGAAGCTGAAGCCCTCACCTTCGGTGAGATTGTAATTAGCGGGTATATTACCCCAGAGGTCTAGGGCTGGACTGTTGTCACACACCGCATCAGTCTCCGCAAACACGGGCAGCCACAGCAACATACTTATATCTTTTGAATGAAGATACTCCCCTACACTCTTATAAATCTCCTTCTCCTTACTCCAGCCTATAATCACCTTCTCCACGGGAATCAGGCTATTCACCGTATCAATCCGCCCGATCACCTCTTCGGCCGTATACTCCGCCTTCTCCCATCCCCCCAGCGACACCTGCACGACGTAAGACGGTTCAGTGGTTGTTATATTCTGACATGCCGTCAGGGCCAGGATGCACAGCCCAAAAATGGTTTTCTGTAAAGTGCTCATTGGTTAAATCTTCAATTGTATTCACAAATTTATTATTTCTTTTGGCCAATTGCAACATTTACATGCACTTGAACAACAGCACTGCGAGTTTGTTTATTCGACGTATAATCAATATATTTACGGCAATAAGCAACAAAACCATATGAAAAAGCTATTTTATCTCTTAGCCACATTGCTGTTCCCAGTGCAATACTTAGCGGCACAGGCATCGGATTTCCCACAACTTGACAAATGGGTGGAGACATGGAAGACGGGACAACAGACATATTTCGGCTATCCGGTCAACCAACAGTCGGCGATGCACGATTTCTATGAATGGTATTTATCAGCGGGTATGGAGGTAATCAACCTGAACAACGCAGGAGACCCGATGACCGGCGAGCCCTGGAAAATGTCATCGCATGCCTTCGAGCGCGAGGTCATCGAATACTTTGCTCCATACTACGGCTTCGGGGAGGATGAGGTCTGGGGAATCGTGACCCATAGCGGCACCGACGGCAACAACCATGGCATCTACTTCGGAGCCAATTATTTGAAGAACAAGACAAAGATGGAGCCGGTAGTATATGTCAGCGACGAGGCTCACTACTCCAACATGCGCCTGGCGCATCTGCAGAATCTGGACATGCGTCTGATCAAGAGCGACCCGATGGGCCGGATGATTCCGGAGGAATTGGAGAAGGCGCTCGACACCAGCCGCCCGGTGCTTATCATATATGCCATGGGCTCCACCTTCAAGGGGGCGATTGACGATATGGAGGCACTCAATGCCGTACTCGACCGTCACACGGAACTCCCGGCAGTCTACCGTCATGTTGACGCTGCCCTCTTTGGAGGTTATCTGCCATTCACCGGGCACCGCCGGATGGTCAGCCATAAAGAGATGCATTATGAATCAATAGCAATCAGCGGCCATAAGTTTTTCGGTATTGACTCACCTTCCGGACTGTTCCTGTGCACCCGCGATGTATACGACAACCAGGCAGATTTCAACGTGACCTACCTCAACGGCAACATGCGCATGATCAACTGTTCACGTGACGCCGTACAGCCTCTGAAGTTCTGGTGGATCATCCGGAAGGTCGGCGCAGAAAAATGGACCCGGCAGGCCGCTCAGATCATGGAATGTACCGCATATCTGAAACGACAGCTCGACCTTGCAGGCTGGCCTGCCTGGGTGAACGAATACAGCAATACCGTCTTCTTCCGCCGTCCCTCCCCTGAGATAGTCAAACTCTATACACTCGCACAAGGATATGATGACAAATTCGGTGGCGAACTCGCACATATCGTAGTAATGCAGCATGTCACAAAAGAAAAGATTGACCGCTTTGTCGGGGATTTAAAGGAACTATCGGATCAATAGGCCCACGTGACCGTGGCTCAAATCCTCGGTTTCTGGATGATGCGGATGATCAGGGATACGAGATAGACGATGAGGCCGTATAGGACAGGTATAAGGCTCACCTTAATGCCACTGGCAATGATGTTGTTTGCGACATCATTATGGGTAGACAGGTAATCAACGATCTGATGCCAGCCCAGGATCGTCCAGAAGACACCGACCACGAGGGCGGCTATACCGATTTCCTTTACCCAGGCCGGGGCTTTCCATGCAGCGAAGAAGAGGCTGATGAAAAGGAGGGTGACGATGATCATTCCAACGGGACCGCCGGAAATGAAAAGGGAGAATAAGTCAGTTAATGGTAACATGGCGAAACGTTTTTTAGTTAAACTTTCAGTTACGGAATTCCTTGTTGCAAAGTTAAGAATGGGCGGGACAGAATTGCAAAGTAGAATCCCCTCGATATCCTGTCAAATCCCCACAACCAGCCCCGGGACCGGAATATGATGAAGGATTTCGCTGTAGAATGCGTATTTTTGTATCCGTAATGAAGAAAGGGATCATCATCGTTGCATATTGGCTGGCCGCCATCATTCTGACGGCACTCATTCTCACGAGTCTGGATTACGGCTTGTGGCAGGCGGCCCTGTTGAGTCTGTCGTTCCTGCCGGCCGCCATGGCATTGTCTTTCTTCCTTCCCAAAGTAGAAAGGAGTTCTCAAGGAAGACAGCGAGTGCTGGACACCCTATACATCATCCTGGGTGTTATGATAATGACTTTCTTCTTTATATACCTGTGGCAATGGCTGTTTATTTCAATGGACGGGCTATCAGGCTGGGAAAAATGGTCTATACCCGCCATGCTGGGCAATCCCGTTTTCATAGCCGCCATTCTGGCCATACTGGCCTATGGATATTACCTGTTGGCAAAATGGCTGAAGATTAAGTATCCTTCTGCAAGCCACATTACCTTTACATCGGACTACAAGAAGGTTTCCCTGATAATGGATGATATCCTTTATGTTGAATCCCATGATTCCGAAGTGTGGATCATCACCCGTAATGGCCAGCGGTATCGCAACCGCAACGGCATCACCCAGTGGGAGAATCTCCTTGGTTCCGGTTTTCTCCGCGTCCACCGTTCCTTTCTGGTCAATATTGCCCATGCCACGCTCTCCACTCCGGATATCGTATCCATCTGCGGTCAATCCATCCCCGTCTCCCGGAAGTACAAAGATATTGTCAGAACAGTCCTGGCCGAGTCTCAGAGATAGCACGAAAAACCCCACTGGTACATTCCAGCGGGGTTTTCTTGTGACTCCCACAGACATCTCACCGGGAGCTTGTTGAATTTCAGGGAGTTATATCATCTTCATTTTTTCTATAATATGCCGAAAATGTGAATTATTTCGAAAAATTATTTTCGGAAATGTGATTTCTTTCTTATATTTGCTTCCGGAAATGTGATTTCTTTCTTATATTTGCTTCCGGAAATGTGATTGTATATGGAATTACTGAAAAGAAAGATAGACGGATTCCTGGCGCAATGGAAGCAGAATCCGAAAAGGAAACCCCTCATCGTCAAGGGGGCAAGACAGATTGGGAAGACCGAATCCATTCGCTCATTCGGCCATAAGAACTATGAATCTGTCATAGAGATCAACTTCGTCCTTCAGAAAAAGTTCCGCGCCATTTTTGACAATGGTTATGAGGTTGATGCCATCATTAAGAACATTTCCCTATTAGAACCATCCTGGGAGTTTATTCCTTATAAGACACTTATCTTTTTTGATGAATTGCAGAAGTGTCCCGATTGTGCAACGTCTTTGAAATCTTTCAATGAGGACCGACGGTACGATGTCATCTGCTCCGGCTCCCTGATGGGGATTTACTATGAGGAGATTGAATCCAATGCCGTGGGAAACAAAGAGGACTATGAGATGCACTCGATGGACTTTGAGGAATTCCTTTGGGCTAGAGGATACTCCGACGCGCAGGTGGAGGACCTTTACACCCATATGTCCACGCTGACGCCCTTTTCTGAGCTGGAACTATCGACAATCATGGATGTTTTCCGTGATTACATGACGATTGGTGGTATGCCGGAAGTCGTCAAGAAGTATATCGACAACGGCCACTTTGGAGGGACATTAGAATTACTCCGCCAGCTCCTGCTGGACTACGAGGAGGACATTACCAAATATGCCAGCCAAACAGACAAGGCCAAGGTCCTGGCTGTATATAACCATATCTCCACCTTTCTGGCCAAGACCAGCAAGAAGTACCAGATTACCAAGATTGCCAAAGGAGCAAGGAATCGCGAATATATTGGCGCCGTGGAATGGCTTGAAAAGGCAGGCGTTGTCAATGTGTGTTATTGCTTGAATAATCCAGAGCTTCCGCTAAAGGGGAATTATGACACCGACACGTATAAGATCTACTACCACGATACAGGTCTTCTCATTGCATCTCTTGATGAAGAAGCGCAGGAGGACTTACGGGCCAACAAGAACTTCGGTACATACAAGGGTGCCATCTATGAAAACATCGTGGGAGAGATGCTACGGAAATCCGGCTACGATAAGTTGTACTACTACAAAAGCGACAGTCCGGCTTTGGAAATGGAT